>DAOVNU010000192.1 GCA_030630065.1 bacterium
AAGTGAGGACATTTATTAGTATAGAAATTCCCGAAGAAGCAAAGAAGAAATTTGTACCCGTAGATAATCTTCTCAAGAATAGCACTCTTTCTTTAAAACTGGTAAAGATAGAAAATCTGCATCTTACCTTGAAATTCCTGGGGGAAATAACGAAGGAAGAATTGAAAGAATTAATTGAAACCTGCCGGATTATTGGAGAAACATTTTCGCCATTTTCATTATGCCTGAAAGGTGTTGGCATTTTTCCTAACATAAAAAAACCAAGAATTATCTGGGCCGGAGTGGAGCAGGGGAAAGAAAATTTGAAAGAAATTACTAAACTTCTTGAGGAGAAATTAGAGAAGAAAGGTTTCCTTGCCGAGAAAAGGGAATTTCAGGGACATCTCACGTTAGCCAGGGTGAGAAGAGCAGCAAAAGGGAAAAAATTTTTAGAAAATTTAGTTGAGGAATTCAAAGAGGAACAATTTTGTTCATTCCCGGTTACTAAATTTTATCTAATGAAAAGTGAACTCAAGAAAGAAGGGCCAACCTATACTGTTTTAAAAGAGATTTCACTAACTGGAGACCAATATGGATAAAGAAAAGGCATTATCTCTGGCTTTAGACCAGATTGAGAAGGATTTTGGCAAGGGTTCAATTATGAGATTGGGGGCAAAGGGGGCAAAGGTAGAGATTGATGCAATTTCTACAGGTGCCCTTTCCCTGGATTTAGCCATTGGGATAGGAGGAGTGCCCCGGGGCAGAGTCATCGAGATTTTTGGTCCGGAGGCATCCGGCAAGACCACACTTGCTTTACATATCATTGCCGAGGCGCAGAAAAAAAAGGGTATCGCGGCTTTCATTGACGCTGAACATGCGCTTGACCCCCAGTATACGTCCAGGTTAGGCGTAAATTTAGATGAACTTTTAATTTCCCAGCCGGATACGGGAGAGGAGGCATTAGAGATTGCCAATAGGTTAATTAAAAGTAATTCGGTTGATGTTGTGGTTGTTGATTCTGTGGCGGCTTTAGTGCCTAAGGTAGAATTGGAAGGAGAGATGGGAGATACTACGATTGGACTTCAGGCAAGATTGATGTCCCAGGCAATGCGGAAATTTACCGCGGGAATAAGTAAATCAAAAACCTGTTCAATCTTTCTTAACCAGATCAGGGAAAAGATTGGCGTAATGTTTGGGAATCCGGAGACCACCCCGGGTGGTAGAGCCCTTAAATTCTACGCTTCTGTGAGGTTGAATATCAGGAGGATTGGCCAAATCAAGGAAGGAAACAATATTATCGGCAGTCGCACCAGGGTCAAGGTAGTAAAAAACAAGGTAGCTGCGCCTTTCAAGCAGGCAGAGTTTGACATTCTTTACAACCAGGGAATATCCATGGAAGGTTGCCTGATTGATTTGGGTCTGGAGCAAAAAATTATTGCAAAACGGGGAATTTCCTTTTCCTATCAGGACCAAGGTCTGGGGAGAGGATATGAGAATACAAGGGCATATCTGAAGGCAAACCCGGAAATAGCCAAAAAAATTGAGGAAGAGATTAGAGCAAAATACAAAACCACGTAATATGTCATTCTGAAGCGTTAGCCGAAGAATTTCTCTTTTATGTAGTGGCAAAGTTTACTTTGCTTCCTTTTTGGCAGAGCAAGCTCTGCAACTACTTTATTCGTGTGTATCCGTGTTAACCTGTGGTTAAAAAACAAGGAGAAAGATGGAAAGAAAAAAGGTATTAAAAAAAGTTACTCTTCTCGGATTTTTTGTTGCGGGGTTAATTAT
>DAOVNU010000005.1 GCA_030630065.1 bacterium
AGCCCTGGTGATGGCCTTTTACCGCAAATATAATTTAGAAACAAGGATTGCCCGTATTTTTAATACCCATGGACCAAGAATGAAAAGGGATGACGGCCGGGTGATTCCCGCATTTATTGACCAGGCATTAAAAAATAAACCATTAACCGTTTTTGGCAAAGGCACTCAGACCAGAAGTTTCTGCTATGTCTCCGATTTAATTGAAGGAATGTATAAATTGTTAAGGTCGAAAGAGACGAAACCGGTAAATTTAGGCAACCCTTTTGAAATGAAAATTATTGACCTGGCAAAATTGATTATTAAATTAACCAAAAGCAAAAGTTCTCTTACCTATCAACCCTTACCCATTGATGACCCGAAATGCCGGTGTCCGGATATTAAAAAAGCAAAAAGAATATTGAACTGGCAGCCAAAAATAGATTTAAAAGAAGGTTTACAAAGAACAATCGCCTGGTTTAATTAACTCTTACCAAAAAATTGTTGAGGCACTACCCAGTTCTGGGTCCATCTGAGCTTCTACTGTGCTACCTGGCTTTAGATGTTCGGTATGGCCGTCTCCGAAAAGGAAATTAACCCCTCCATAATGCCGGGCATCAACAAGGCAAGGGTCATCGTCATAATCAACAAGTCCGTGGTTATCTGCAGTATTTGCGTCCATCAGGATGATGAAAAAGCATATGCCTCCATAATCCTGATGTTGAGCATGAGCATAAAGTCGGCCATCCTTTCTTCCGCTAATCCAGTTGTTATAGCCATAACTTCCGTAATCATCCTTGCCAATTCCTTTATCGGCTAAACATTTGTAGATTCCCGAGTTAATTCCACCCTGTATATATCTTGCGAGTTCATTCCAATAGAAGGTAGTATCGGGATTATGGACTGGCCAGCGGTCGTAATCCTGAACATACATCGTAAATGCTGTGCCGAGTTGTTTCAGATTACTGATGCAATTCGCCGCTCTCGCCCTTTCCCTTGCCTTACTGAGAGCGGGTAATAGCATTGCCGCTAAAATAGCGATAATCGCTATTACCACAAGTAATTCGATAAGCGTGAAACCTTTAGTGCGGGACAGTCCCGAATCTACCACTCGCTTCCCTCGTCGGTAATTGCCGGGACAGTCCCCAGCCATACTTATTCTCTCTTCCATTTTTTTCACCTCCTTCATTTTCATTTTACCCTTTTTTATCACTTTTGTCAATGCATTTTGCAAACCATTTGCTTTTGTAAAAAGGAGAGGGTATAATAAAAAAAAGCGCTTGTAGCTCAATGGATAGAGCGCTGGCCTCCGGAGCCAGTTGTTGGGGGTTCAAGTCCCTTCAAGCGCGTTCAAGGAATAATAGATGAATCTCTTAATTAAAAAAGGACGGGTTATTGACCCGGCCAACGGGATTGATAAAACAGCAGACATTCTTATTAAGAACGGTTTAATTGCCCGCATTGGTAAGAACCTAAGAGAGAAAGGAAGGGTTATCAATGCCGAAGGAATGCTGATAACCCCGGGGCTTATTGACCTTCACACCCATCTCCGGGAACCCGGCAGGGAGGATGAGGAAACGATTTTCTCGGGAGCAAAGGCGGCAATTGCGGGTGGCTTTACCACAATTTGCGCAATGCCCAATACCAGTCCCTGTATTGACAATAAAACGGTCGTGAGATTTGTCTATGACCGGGCGAGAGAAGCAAATCTCTGTAATATCCTGCCGATTGCTGCGATTACCAAAGGAAGGAAAGGCAAGGAACTCACCGATTTCGGAGAACTGATTAAAGCCGGAGCAATTGGATTCTCTGATGATGGAAATTCCATAGAGGATTCCCGGATTATGCGGCGGGCATTAGAATATTCCAAAATCTTTACCACGCCAATTATCGTTCACTGCGAGGACAAAAACCTTTCATCCGGAGGGGTAATCAACGAAGGTTATCTTTCCGCAAATTTAGGTCTTCCCGGTATCCCTAAGCAGGCAGAGGAAATTATCGTTGCCCGGGATTTGATGTTAGCGAAGTTAGCCGATGCAAAAATCCATATTGCCCATATCTCCACCGCCGGCTCGGTAGAACTTATTCGGCGGGCAAAGAAGAAAAAGATTAAGGTTACGTCTGAGACCTGTCCGCACTACTTTACCTTAACCGAGGATGCGGCAAAAGATTTTAATACAAACAGCAAGGTCTATCCGCCTTTAAGAGAAGAAGAAGACAAAGAAGCAATCAAAAATGGCTTAACCGATGGCACGATTGATGTTATTGCCTCTGACCATGCTCCTCATTCGGCGGAGGAAAAGGAAAAGGATTTTCTTGCCGCACCTTTTGGAATGATCGGTCTGGGAACAACCCTTTCTTTATCCCTTGCTTTAGTAAATAAGCAATTTTCCCTTCCGCAACTAATCACTAAGTTAACGGTAAACCCGGCTAAAATCCTGGGGATTGATAAAGGGAGTTTAGGCATCGGGAAAAAGGCAGACCTTACCATTATTGACCCGAAAAAAAACTGGATTCCCACAACTAAAAATCTCAAATCAAAGAGTAAGAACAGTCCATTTTTGGGCTTGAAACTAAAAGGAAAAGCAGTTTATACCATCGTCGGCGGCAAGGTGTTTAGCGCGTGACCTCGTAAAAATTCAGGAGCAGACATCTTCTTCTTGCCTTCCAGTTGTAAACTCTTGATTAATAATGAGCCCTTTTTGCAACCCACCAAAATTCCCTTTTCATCGGCGCTGATTATCTCTCCGGGTTTTCCTTGCTCCTCTTTAACCTCCGTCTCCCATATTTTGAGACGTTTAGCTTCAAGAAAGGTATAAGCAGATGGCCAGGGGGAAAGACCGCGGACCAGATTGTAAATTTCATCCGCTTCTTTTTTCCAATCAATAAGACCATCGGATTTTTTTAGTTTAGGGGCAAAGGTTGCCTTTTTTTCATCCTGGGTTTTTAACTCCGCTCTTCCTTCCTTGAACAGGGAAATTGCTTCTAACAGAAGAAATGCTCCTTCTCTTGCCATTCTCTCGGACAAGGAACCAGCGGTATCCTCCGGTTTTATTTTGACCCTTTCCTGAATAATGATTGCTCCGGAGTCAATCCCTTCGTTAATCTTGATGATGGTATTTCCTGTTTCCTCTTCTCCTTTAATGATTGCCCGGGGGATGGGGGCTGAGCCACGATATTCTGGCAGAAGAGAAGGGTGAAGGTTAATAATACCCATCTTCGGCAAAGCAATGATTTCCCTGTTTAAAATTGAGCCAAAAGCAATGAGAATGCCCAGGTCAGGATTTAGAGAGGAAAGGGTCTCTCTGAAATGAGGTTCTTTTGTATCTTCCGGTTGGAAAACCGGTAAATTATAGGATGTTGCTTTTTCCTTAATCAGAGTTTGCTTTAGTTTTAGGCCTCTGCCTTTTGGTTTATCGGGAGCGGTAATCACCGCCACTAAATTTTCCTTTGCCTTAATTAATGCTTCCAACGAAGGCAGACCAAATGCACCACTACCAAAAAAGATTATTTTCATTTAATTCGGGACACATCCCATTTGTTGATACTTTCTGTACGTTCTTATTCTCTGGAAAGGGTTCAGCCGGTCCGGGAAAAGGATTCCGGAAAGGTGGTCAATCTCATGCTGGAGGACCCGGGCAAAGAGGTTTTCTGCTTCTAATCTTATTTTTTTCCCTTCAGTGGTAATCCCGGAAACCTCAACGATTCCGGGACGTCCTATCTCCGCATAGATTCCCGGAACACTCAGACACCCCTCATCCCCAAATTCTTTTTTTCTTAACTTTTTAATGATTTTGGGATTGATTAACCCAAAGGGCTTGGTGATTTTGGGAATTGCGCCGACAACGATAATCTGTTTTAAAATTCCTACCTGCGGGCCAGCTAAGCCAATCCCGTTTTTTGCCTGCATTATAGCCAGCATTGCGGAGATTAGTTCCTTGATTTCCCCTGTTACCCCCTCTACCGGCTCACACTTTTTTCTTAGAACAGGGTCCGGATATAGTTTAAGTTCCAACTTTTCCATTTCAGTTAATGATTATAGCAGAAAGTGAGATACTTGACAAAAATGTTTCTTTGGGGTATAACAATATAGTAAAGTAGAATTTACCTTTGTTCCATATATGAAACAAATAAAAGTTCCTGCAGTGGAGCGAGTTCTGGATATCCTTGAGTTATTGGAAGAAAACAAAGAACCTCTTTCTTTTACTCAGATCCTCAAACAACTTCACATTTCTAAACCAACCCTTTCCCGGCTGCTATGTAATTTAGCGGAGAGAGGATATCTTCACCGCAATCCTGCCACCAAAAAATATGAATTAGGTCTAAAACTTTTGCACATAGGAAGTAGTCTCTTAGAAAAGATAGAATTGCGGGAGAAAGCGCAGCCCTTTCTTCGTGAGTTGATGGAAAAAAGCGGGGAGACGGTAGAATTGGGAATTTTAGATGATGATGCCCTTCTCTTTATTGATAAATGGGAAACCGATGAATCCATTCGGTTGTTTGCCAAAGTAGGCAGTAGATTTTCCAAGCTCCATGCCAGCGCTCCGGGCAAAGCTCTTTTAGCCCACATCCCAGAGGAGGACTTTAAAAGATTTACCCAAAAAGGATTGGTTAAAGTTACCAACCACACCATCACCAAAATAGGAGAATTAAAAGAAGAACTAAAAAAAATTAAAAAACAGGGTTATGTTTTTGATGACCAGGAGGTAAGAGAAGGGGTAAGGAGGTTTGCTTCCCCTATATTTGAGCATCAAGGAAATTTAGCCGGGGTAGTAGGAATTGCCGGACCGGCTTTCAGGATGCCAATAAAGAAGAAAAATATCTTTGGCAAGATGGTCAAGGAAACGGCAGAAAAGATTTCTGAATCATTAGGTTATCGGAAATAAAAAAGGGATGAGAAAAGAATGAAGATAATATTAATTGCGGTAGATACGTTAAGGGCAGACCATCTGGGATGTTATGGCTATCCTTATGAGACCAGCCCTTGTATCGACCGATTAAGTGAAGAAGGAGTAACTTTTGAGAAGCATTATTCTACCGATGTGCCAACCCCACCGGCTTACACCGCTATCTTCTGCGGACAAAGAGGGCTGCACAATAGGATTTTTGGCTTTCCGCCTACAAATTACGACTTTACCAGCATAACTCCTTTGTTGGCAGAGCATTTAGCTAAGGCAGGATACCGAACCGGGATGCTCTCCAATCTTTTATATGTTTGCCCCTGGCTGGTAAGGGGGTTTAAGGACATTGTTCCGCCGGGATTGGGATTTCAAGGAGGAACCGCCGACGAGGTTACCGAGGAAGCCAGTAATTGGCTCAATAAAAATTATAAGAAGGATTTCTTTTTATTTGTGCATTACTGGGACCCGCATAGCAACTATTTCAAAAGGGCGCCCAAAAAATATCAGGATATCTTTTTTAAAAAGGACTATAAAAAGATAGCTCCATCGGTAGAATATTTAGAGAAAAATCGCATGGTAAATGAGGTCTATAAAGCACATAGTCCTGGTGCTTACAGCAATAGGTATAAGCCAGAGGAGATAGTTCCGGCCTATGATGCCTGTATTCGCTATTGCAATGATGGGATAGGGAAATTATTAAATCATCTGGAAAAACTTAAAATCAAAGATGATGTTCTTTTAATCTTTACCAGTGACCATGGGGAGGCATTTGGGGAGAGAGGTTTCTTTGACCATCTCAGTTGTTATGAAAACATATCTCACGTTCCCTTAATCATAAGATGGCCAAAGCAGATTCCCTCCGGTAGAAGAATAAAAGGTTATAGTTTATGCACCGATTTGATGCCCACCATCCTGAATTTTTGCAATCTGCCGATACCGGGAGGAATCTGCGGCAGGAGTTTAAAGAATGTTCTTCTAAAAGGTAAAGATACTCCGCATCAAGAAGTAGTTACCAATAGTGCATCCATACCTATCCAGCGGATGTTCATCAAGAATGATTGGGCATTGGTGCATACCTTAGATAAAAGCATCTACGAATACCTGAATACCTACGAGTTATTTAATTTATCAGGAGATAAAGCCCAGGAAAAGGATTTAGCCAATGTAGAAAAAGATAAATTTATAGAAATGAGGTCGGCATTGGATAGATGGCTGGATAAGGAATTGCAAGGGATGCCAGATTTACTTCAGGGAATAGTTTTTAAAGGTGGTGGGTGGTGGGGTGGAGTGCAAAAAGCCTTTTATAAAAATCCGGCTCTGTTTTCCAAAAACAAGCGGGTAAAGGAACTTATTATTTCCCGATTGGGAAAAGCGGCAGAAAAATATTTTGAAAAGGAGAAAAGAAAATAGTGAAAGGAGAAAGAATTCCTGAATCTTTGCAGAAACTTCTAAGCCCGTCTCGGACAGAGATTGTCCTGAGTCCAGAATCTCAGGGAAAGGGTGCCTGGGTTGGGGCACCAGCAGCCTGCTACTCTGAAAATGAGGACTGTTTCTACCTGCTGGCAAGGTTCAGAAAAGAGGGAGTTCGCGGTTATAAAACGATACTTTACCGGACAAGAGATGGGATTGATCTGGAAAAAATGACAACTCTGAAGGCAAGCTCACTGGGTGCTCGCTCCGTCGAACGAGGAGCCCTGCAACATACCGGTAAAATCTGGAGATTTTATTTAAGTTATGAGGGCCTTAAAGATAAACGCTGGAAACTGGCAGTTGCTCAAAAACAGGATATTACAAGTGTCCATGCCGATGATTTTAAGGCGATTCTTGAAGGAGACAACATTGATGTAAACTGGGTGAAAGACCCTGTGCTTTTCCAGAATATGCTTTTTGTCCATACAAAGGAACTATCCGGAAAAGCCACCTATTTGGTTGAGAAAGTAAAGAATGGATGGCAGAAAACTAAAGCGCTCTCAGGAGAACATCGATGGGATAGATATTGTCCGAGAATAACCTCGATTATAAAATCAAAGGATGGTTTTTTCGCCTTTTACGATGGTGCCTCAACAATTGAAGAAAATCAGGAAGAGAAGTTAGGTCTGGCCTATGGAAAAACTCTTAAACGCTTAAAGAGTATTACACCCCGGGGGCCAGTGATTGTGTCTCCTGAGGGCTCTGGCTCGATTCGCTATGTGGAGGTAAAAGAAGCCAGACAGAAGTTTTATATCTGGTATGAATCCTGTAGCAAAGATTGGTCTCACCAGCTCCGGTTTGGAACTGTGAAAAAAAAGGAATTGCTCAGAGCCCTGGAAGAATATTTGTAAAAAGTAATATGATGCAATGGCAAATGATAAAATAATTCGCCTGCCACTTCAATCGGTGGCGGGTTTATCAGGATGTCCTGAAACGTCCTGTTAATATAGATAAAGGTAGTGGCAGAGTTTACTCTGCAAAGGAGAAAAATGGAAAAGAGAATAGGTAGTTGTAAGGCAGGTTTTACGCTTATTGAGTTGTTAGTGGTAGTAGCGATTATTGCCATTTTAGCGGCAATGCTATTACCCGCTCTTACTGAAGCCAGAGAAAAGGCAAGAGCAGCAAAGTGCATCAGTAACCTGAAACAATGGGAACTAGCGATAATGATGTATGTCCAGGACAATGATGGGTACTTTCCTCCATCGCTAGCGCGGAATACCGTTCCATGGGGTTACTGGTACCGTTTTTTAGAAAAGTATGTTGGCATGGGGAAACTTAATTGGGAGAGAAAGGAGGGAGCCCTTACCCAGTGTCCCACACACAGTGCCCTTGCTCCGGGGGGGGCTATTAATGTTGACTATGTAATCAACAGCGATCTATGTCCCTCCATTTTGGCGAACGGTACGATTAACGCAGAAAGCCAATGTGCAAAAAAACTTGCCCGTGTTACAAAACCATCCCAAACTCTTCTTTTAGCAGATGGAAGGCACGGCATGCTGTCAGTTGACTACATTCGGCGAACCGACCCCGGCTTTGTCGTCCCCGGCGTAGATTACCGGCACTCCGATGGTCTCAATGTCCTTTTTGTCGATGGTCACGTAGAATGGCGAAAGAATCCCGGAGCAGGAAATTGTCTGGATCTTGCTTACAGTGGTGGTCTCCATGGCACATTCTGGGAGTGAGATAGGAATTGCATTTTATAAGAAAAAGGTTCTTTTCTGGCTGATGACGATTGTTTTGACCTTATAGGGAAAAAGGGGATAATACCTGGGGAGGAACAGGCAAGATAAAGGATATTCAGAATCCCTTTTTTCCTTATCGGGGATATCATATGTGAGAAATGCCGGGCAATGTGGACCGGACATATTAACCGCAGTAAACCTGTGGGAGGAGAGAGGACATTTTTTTAATATTGAAAAAGGAAAAAGGAGGGAGCTATGAAGGTGTTTCATAAGATATGTGTATTGGTTGTGATTTACTTTTCTCTGGTGTGTGGTGAAAGTGCAGGCATTCCAATCAATTCCGATGGTATAGTACTCATACCGCAAAATGGTGAAATGATTAATGTTAAAGCACGGTGCGGAAAGGTTGCAGGCACTATCAAATTACAGTTTGGAGAGGTAAAAAAAGGAAGTGTTGCATTAAACGTCAAATGTCTTGATATGGTAAAGCTGAATCACCACTATGCTATGACGGAAGTTCCAGAGGGCTTTAAAGATGCTGCTCTTCGTCTCACTCTTTCAGGAACACACGGGTGGAAAAAGAAAACCATTGATAAGGTTTACTTTATCCGTCCTGACCTCCATTTCTATTATGGTGAGGACTTTGAAAAGGCATGCAAGAAATGGGCAGAATACCTTCCTGCTTCACAGCACTTCTTTGACCTCAGCGTAGTTCGGAAGGAGAACAGGATGGAACTATGGATTGACGGGCGATATTTTACCGGTTTTCCTGTAGGGACATGGAAAACTTTCAATGTATCAGCTGTCAATGGCGCTGAAGTCAAGGCAGTTTCCAGGACAAAAGATGTTGAAACAGCAAGGTATCTCCCTTTAAATATTCCTGTCAATCCTCACCGCGGGAAGATGAAAATTGCGGAAATGTCTGTCAAATCAGGGATGGAAGATATTGCCGGAATTCCGATGAATGTTGTCAGCCCTGATAAAAACATTGATGTAGGATGTGCCCGATGGCTAGGTTCCGACCGCGCCGATCCTTATTACAAGCGCAGTTCCTGGGACGGTATTCCGGAGACAATTATCTTCAGTATACCCAAAAGGTTCTATAACCGCCTACAGGTTCTCTGTGCAGTGGATCACAGTGAAGGCAGAGGTCCTGCGATGGGTGTGCGATTAGCGCGGTACCGCCAGAAGTGGAATGGTCCCGGGGCAACCCAGGCCGATATTAATGTAACCATTGACCCCGATGAACCTCAAGGATGCACTTCCATAAAAAAAGTCGGGACTATCCAGGCGATTGTGGGCAATAAAAAACGAACACTCCCCCTCTACCTGGTGGAGATTCCTTTGAAGACAGGAGAACTATCCGATTATCTTCAGATGGAAGGGATGGACTGGGATGAAACCAGTGATTATTTTTACCTGGAGTTTACCCGCCCACTTAAAATACGGAGGACGATTAATAGCGGAACCTATGGCAAGAAGCCGCTTGGAAATAGGAGCGGTATCCACATTTTCGGTGCTACCCTTGAAAAAGCACCGGTAAAGATTTTCGTTGGCTCTGATGAGATTGGAAACATTTTTTATAAGAATGAAGACCCGTCTCTAAAAATAGAGATTAATAATCCCTCCGATACCAATTATCGGTTATCGATGTCATCGCAATTTACCGACTTCTTCGGTAATGTTCAGGAATCAAAGAAGAAACTTGTAATTAAACCCGGGAAGACAGAGGTTCCTTTTGACCTCAAGGAAGTTGAATCAGGATGGTATTCTGCTGAATTCAGTTTTACCGATAAAAATAAAAGGGTTATCTGGAAACAGCCTCTGACCTTAGCCCTTCTTCCGCCAGATACACGCCAGGCCGGTGATGAATCTCCCTACGGTATCTGGTGGTTCCGGGGCGCGCACTACAGTGAACCCGATGCTGACCGAGCTCTTCCTCTGGTGCAAAAGATGGGGTTTAGACATGTTTGTCCCTGGCGTATAAGTGACCCAAAGTATGGCGTGACGTCGGAAAACTTTGCCCGTTATAAGGTTACCGTAAGCATGATGAGAAGATTACTTCCCAAACGCAAAAAGATTCGTCCTCCGATAGAAGAACAGGCCAGGGAATTTATGAAAAAATGGCCGGGTACGCCATACGCTATGATTTTTCACGAAACTCGCCTCGGATTGGGAATCGGGCTTCCCGAGGAACTCTTAGGGGAAACTCCTCCTCAACTCAAGGGTGAATTACTCGAACGACGCAACCAGCTCTATGAGGAGATCGTCCGCCACGAGGAAGTAATCCATAAGGTTGCTCCTGATGCAAAAATAATTCTTGGTAATGGACTTACACTCTTCAATGTCTTCTGGCTGCGGGAAGGATTGCCTCGGAAATACTGGGATGCCATAGGTATGGAAATGGCCGTGCAGAGGTTTTCTCCTGAAGGGCAACCTACGGGTTGGAACCTCCAGAGCCTCTGGATAGCAAAAAAGATGCGCGAAATCTACGGATATGAAGATTTACCCATTACATCCTGCTTTGAATTCGATTACCGTGCGACTGCGCCCGGCGCGCTTTCATTAGACCGGCAGGCAAATTGGTATGCCCGCGATATACTCCATTGCCTGGCTTACCGTATGCCCAATATCAGCGTGGGTTTGCTGGATGACTGTAATAGTACCTATTATTTCAGTCGGTGGGGCAGCACCGGTGTTTGTTTCCGTTCACCGCTGATGATGCCAAAACCTGCTTTTGTTGCCTTATCCACACTCACCAGAATATTAGATATGGCAGAATACCAGAGGTATCTTGATACGGGTTCTCATAGTCTTTACTGCCTTGAATTTAAAAAAGAGGGAGATTCTGTGTATACCTTCTGGACAACGAGAGGGAAATATGAAGTTACTCTTACTTTCAAGCATAAAAGCGGGGAGTACAAATTCGTTGACATCATGGGAAGAGAGAAAAAAAGATTTTTCAAAAACGGAAAATCAGTCATTACTGCTTCCGAATCTCCCGGTTACGTAATTACCAGAAGTTCTTTAGATTCTGTCAAAGCAGGAACACCCTCACACGAGAATCTTGAATTAACAGGTCCGCATATATTGGACAATTTAGCAAATTCAAACAAATGGGAAATAGTAAAAAATGGCGATAAGGATTTCCAAAATTATTGTGCCTATAAACCACTCCGGAAGGGAAAATTCAGCATAGCAAATGGTGAAGGGACTCTCAAGATATCGCTTATCTCTCAGTTAGAGTTACCTGATATTGCGGGTCGTTATATGATTCTTGAGCCGGAGAAATCTATTTCAATACCCGGGAAACCGAATACCATTGGAATTTGGGTGAAAGGAAACTCCAACTGGGGACGCATTATATTTGAGGTCATCGATGCAAAAGGACGGAGGTGGACTTCTAACGGATGGGAAGATGCGCCGAATAGCTGGGATATGTCCGATTGGGAGGATGAGACATCTATCAATTTTGACGGTTGGAAATTTATCTCCACCGCATTCCCATTGCACTATCCTTCAGGTTACTATGAATCTGATTTCTGCAATTGGAGATGCCAGGGGGATAATAGCGAAACGAATAAGATGGTCTATCCATTGAAATTCAATCGGCTCTACATTATCATGAGAGAAAAGCTGGTCTATGTGACTGATATGGTGCCTGCAAACTCTATGACCATTAAGTTAAAGGACCTTACTGTAGGTACTAAATCTAAATAGGGGCAGCGACGATTGATGGGAGGAGGTTCGGGGCTTGTCCCGAGGATTTTGTCCGAGGTGTTTAGGATTTGTTGGGGAGGAGGAGAATTATGAATATGGGGAAAGAGATGAGGATGGGAAGGTTGTTTGATGCAAAGAGTAAGAGGATGGTGTTGGTGACGATGGACCATGGTATTTGCATATCTCCAATGAAGGAGATCAGTGATATTAGAAAAGTAGTTAGAGAAGCAGTGGAGGGGGGAGCAGATGCAGTTTTATTGACTCCGGGAATTGCTAAAATTGTCTATGAGGAGTTGGCGGGAACAGATACCTCTTTGATGCTGCGAATAGATGGCACCGCTACCTCTATCGGCCCGGATTTAAGTAATGATGAGCTTATTTGTTCAGCGGAAACTGCTCTGTGCATGGGAGCCGATAGCGTAGCCACCTTTGGAGTGATTGGCGTCCCCAGAGAGGCACAGCTTTCTAAAAAGATTGGTACGACAGCAGAAGAATGTGAAAAGTTAGGTATGCCGATGTTAACCGAGATGATACCCGATGAGATAATAAAACACCAGTTTGAAAATAGAGCAAAAAGGAAATGGCCGTCTAATTCAGAGGTGGTTAAGTACTCTGCTCGAGTGGCGGTAGAATTAGGAGCAGATATTGTTAAGGGCTACTATACAGGGGATCGAGAGACATTCAAAGAAGTGATTGAGTATTGCCCTGTACCTTATGTAGTACTTTCTGGGCCTGCTTCAGATGATCCAGAAGTCTTCTTAAGATTTGTAAAGGAGGCGATGGAAACTGGTGCTAAAGGAGTCTCGGTAGGTAGAAATGTCTGAACATACAAAGATCCAGCAGCTATCACTAGAGCCATCTGTCGTATTGTCCACGATGATGCATCTGTCGAGGAAGCATTAAAAGAGATTAGGTGATGTAGTGCGAGGTTTTTAACCTCGCTAAAAAGATGAGCAATTATCTTATCGGGATAGATTCCGGAAC
>DAOVNU010000010.1 GCA_030630065.1 bacterium
ATTTAAGGGGCTGTCTCAAAATAATGTTAACCATTTGCCAGAGATGATTTTGGAGCGAGACAAGGAGCAAAGAGTGTTGCGTAGCATAGCTACGCAAGTGATGAGCGACGCAGTCGCAGCCCAAAAGAACCCTGGCCTTTCAGGGAGTCCCATCTTTAAACTATTGCGGCGGTGCTCTTCGGGTATGTGCCACCGGCACATAACCTTCCTCGTGCCTTGCACTAATCTTAAATCTGGGACTCCAAATAGTCAATTTAATTTTGAGGCAACCCCCTAATGCAACACTCCATTATTGTCAATCAAGCAAAAAGTTTGCAAGGAGTTATCAATGTTCCGGGTGATAAATCAATCAGTCATCGGGCCCTTATTTTTGCCGCGCTTGCTGCAGGAAAATCTATAATCAAGGGAATATCCGGATGTGAAGATTGTTTTTCTACCTTAAATTGCCTGAAGAATTTAGGTATTAAAATAAGAGTTAGAGGAAAAACTTTAGTAGTTTACGGGAAAGGATTAGCCACTTTTAAAAACCCCAAAAAACCTCTTGACTGCGGGAATTCAGGAACAACGATGCGGCTTCTTTCCGGCATCCTTGCCGCTCAGAATTTTTCCAGTATTCTTACCGGAGACAGATATCTGAAGAAGAGACCAATGAAAAGAATTACGGACCCATTGCGCAATATGGGAGCTGAAATTAATGCAGATAAGGGGAATTACCCTCCTTTAAGAATTAAAGGAAAAAAATTACAGGGAATCCATTATCATTCACCAATCGCCTCGGCACAAGTAAAAAGCTGCCTTCTCTTAGCCGGACTTCAAGCCGAAGGGACAACAACAATTACCGAGCCCTTTCGTTCCCGTGACCATAGTGAACGAATGTTAAAATATTTAGGAGTTCTTTTAAAAATTAAGGGGACAGCAGTCAGTATTAGCAAAGCAAAATTTCAAGGCAAAGAATTTTCCGTTCCCGGTGATATTTCCTCAGCCGCTTTTTTTATTGCTGCCGCAGTAATTTTAGGTGGCTCAAAAATTAAAATTTTAGACGTAGGTCTCAATCCCACACGTACAGGGTTTCTTGAGACCTTAAAGAAAATGGGGGCAAAAATAGAGATTGAAAACAGGAGGGAAATTTGCGGAGAACCTGTTGCCGATTTAGAGATAAATGGGGAAGGGAGATTAAAAGCAATAAAAATAGGGGGCAAGATTATCCCCAGAATTATTGATGAAATTCCTCTTTTAGCCGTAATCGGTTGTTTTGCTCAAGGAAAGACCATTATCAGAGATGCCGGAGAACTACGGGTTAAAGAGACGGACAGAATTCACGCTATCGTGAGTCAATTAAAAAAAATGGGGGCATTGATCGAAGAGAGAAAGGATGGGATGGATGTTTTTGGAATGGACAAATTAAAGGGAGCAAGCGTAAAAAGTTTTGGCGACCACCGTATTGCAATGGCACTTGTCATTGCGGGATTAGCCGCTTCCGGAAAGACAAAGGTCAATAATACGGATTGTATTAACACCTCTTTTCCCGGCTTTAAAGATTTATTAAAAACACTGTAGGGGTTTGATTCATCAAACCCGTAATAATTCTATGAATAATTATTTTTTTAATCTTCCCACCAAAATATATTTTGGAAGTGGAAGTTTGGAAAAATTAAAAGAGGCAAGGCGGTTAGGCAGGAACGCTCTTTTAGTTACCGGTAAACATTTTGCCAAAAGCAGCGGGCTTTTGAAACGGCTTGAGTCAATCCTTGCAAAGGAGAAAATAAAAACAACGGAATTTTGTGAAGTGGAGGAAGACCCTTCCGTAGAAACGGTAGAGAAGGGGGGGGAACTGGCACGTAGAAAAAAATGTAATTTTATCATTGGCCTGGGTGGCGGAAGTCCGATGGATGCGGCTAAAGGAATTGCAGTTTTAGCCACAAATCCTGGTGGATTACGGCAATATTTTGGCAACGAAAAATTGAAGAATTCCCCCTTGCCAATCCTGACAATCCCTACTACTGCCGGTACAGGAAGTGAAGTAACAAGGTATGCGGTCATTACTGACTGGAAAGCGCGAACAAAAAAGGTTGTGAGCTCCTATTCCATTTTGCCGAGAATTTCCATAATTGACCCTTCCCTTACTTTGAGTTTGCCCCAAAAACTCACCGCTTCCACGGGAATGGATGCATTTTCGCATGCTCTTGAAGGATATCTTTCGACAGAGGCAAACTCTTTTACGGAAATTCTCTCGATAGAAGCAATAAAATTGATTAAAAAATATTTGCCCCCTCTGATGAAGAAAAATGACCTTTTCTTGAGAGAGAAATTATCCTTAGCCGCTTTCTATGCCGGAATAGTCATCAACCGCACCGGAACAATCATTGTTCACGGAATGGCTTATCTTCTTTCCCTTGACTACGGGTTACAGCATGGAGCGGCAAATGCGCTCCTGCTTCCTTATGTAATGGATTATTTGGAGAAAGACAGGGTTTACCGGAAAAGATTAAAGGAAATTCTTAAAACCACAAAGGCAAAGGAGTCACTTTTGAAATTGAATAGAGGTTTAAATTTACCGCTTACCCTGAAAGAGATTGGCGTAGAAAAAAAGGATTTAAACTCTTTATCCCGGAGAGCAATAAAGGACTGCGGAAGAGCATTAGCGCGAATGTCCATCCCCTTAAAGGAAAAGGATTTCCTCTGTATCTACAAAAATGCCTTTGAGTAATTATTTTGAGTAGTTATGGAAATAGTTGATTTGGATAAGGTTAAAGGAATTAAGAATCTTATTCTTACCATTGGCTGTTTTGACGGATTGCATCTCGGGCATCAAAAGATTATAAGAGCGGTTATTGCAGAGGCAAAAAAGAAAAAAGGAACAAGCGCCATTCTCACCTTTAACCGCCATCCGCGTTCTGTTACAAAAAATATTCAGGTTCCCTTTTTAATGGCTTCCAAAGAAAAGTTTAAACTGCTTGCTCAATGGGGCATTGATTTATGTGTCCTCGCCAACTTTAATCAAACTTTTGCCAATCTTTCTGCGCAAGTATTCTGCGAGGAAATCCTGAAAAAAAGATTAAGGACAAAGGAGGTTATTGTTTCTTCTGCTTTCAGGTTTGGAAAAGAGCGAATTGGCGACGTCAACCTCTTGAGAAAATTGGGAAAAACATTAAATTTTTCCGTAAAAGCAATAATGCCCTTAAAGATAAAAGATAGAATTGTTAGCAGCAGCATAATTCGCAATCTTGTTAAAGAGGCAAAATTTAAAGAGGTAAAAACTTTTCTCGGTCGTGATTTTTCTCTTCCCGGAAAGGTTATCCCCGGAGAAAAAAGGGGTAGAGTTTTAGGATATCCGACAGCGAATCTCAAAATTGATAAAACCTTAACCTTTCCTCTGGGTGTGTATCTGGTAATGGTAAAAGTAGACGAAAAATTGTATAATGGTCTGACTAACGTTGGTTTTCGTCCTACGTTTAATAGGTTTAATAAATTTCCTACGGCAGAGGTACACCTATTTAATTTTACCGGAGATTTATATCATCAGGAAATAACGATTATCTTCAAAAAAAAGATACGAGACGAAATTAATTTTTCAGGAGATAAAATGGCATTATCGAAACGGATTAAAAAAGATGAAGCAAGAGCTAAAAAAATCTTAACAAGAAAGGAGTTGTAAAAATGGCAAAGTATGTCTATTTTTTTGGTGGGAGAAAAGCGGAAGGTGATGGAAAGATGAAGGACCTCCTGGGAGGGAAAGGTGCCGGTCTTGCGGAGATGACCAACAGCGGAATACCGGTCCCCCCCGGTTTTACCATTACGACTAAGGTCTGTAATTATTTCTACAAAAACAAAGGGCGTATGCCCTCAGGGTTTAAACAGGAGATACAAAAAAATATCCAGAAGTTGGAAAGGACGACGGGAAAAAGATTTGGTGATGCAAAAAATCCCCTTTTGGTCTCCGTTCGTTCAGGAGCAAAAATTTCTATGCCTGGAATGATGGATACCATCCTGAATTTAGGGCTTAACGATGAGACGATTAAGGGGTTAATTAAAAAAAGCAATGACGAGAAATTTGCCTGGGATGCCTACCGGCGTTTGGTTCAGATGTTTGGTAATGTCGTGATGGGCGTTGAAAAGGAAAAATTTGAAAAGTTACTGGATAAGAAGAAAAAAGAAGGAAAAGTTAAATTTGACCAACAATTATCCGTAGATGCCATCAAAGATTTGGTGGATGGATTTAAGAAAGTTTATCAACAAGAAACAGGAAAAAAATTCCCTCCGGATTCTCTGGAACAATTGAAAATGGCGATAGAGAGCGTTTTTGAATCCTGGAATAACCCCCGTGCTGTCACCTATCGTAAATTAAATAAAATTCCGGATGACCTGGGGACAGCGATTAACATTCAAACAATGGTCTTTGGCAATATGGGGAATGACTCGGGAACCGGGGTTGGTTTTACGCGAAACCCATCCACAGGGAAGAAAAAATTTTACGGGGAATACCTGCTTAATGCCCAGGGAGAGGACGTTGTCGCTGGTGTGCGCACCCCTCTTCCAATAGAAAATTTGAAAAAGGAAATGCCCAAAGTTTATCAGGAACTATGGGAAATTACCACAAAATTGGAAAAGCATTATCGGGATACCCAGGACTTTGAATTTACGGTTGAGAATGGAAAGTTATTTATGCTTCAGACCAGAATCGGAAAACGTACCGCTTTTGCTGCGGTGAAAATTGCAGTAGATATGGTAAAAGAGGGTCTCATCACTGAAGAAGAGGCCTTAATGCGTCTTGCCCCTGCACAGATTGACCAACTCCTGCATCCCATTCTTGACCCTAAGGTAAAAGTGGATGTAATTGCCAGGGGCTTGCCTGCTTCTCCGGGAGCCGCCAGCGGGACAATTATTTTTACCGCAGAGGAAGCGGTGGAGAAGAGTAAAAAAGGGCCGGTAATTTTGGTACGGCAGGAAACCTGCCCTGATGACATTCACGGGATGGATGCCGCTAAAGGAATTCTTACTGCCAGAGGGGGGATGACCTCTCATGCGGCAGTCGTAGCCAGAGGAATGGGGAAACCCTGTATTGCGGGTTGTGAAACGCTGCAGATTTCCGAAGAGAATAAAGAGATTATCGTTAACGGAAAGACGATTAAGGAAGGTGATTGGTTAACCATTGATGGGGCAACGGGAAGGGTTATTTTGGGTAGAGTGCCCACAGTAAAGCCGTCTCTCAGTGGCGACTTTGGTATCTTTATGAAGTGGGCGGATAAAATCCGAAAATTAGGCGTAAGAGCCAACGCTGATATTCCAAGAGATGCTAAAACGGCCATAAATTTCGGTGCTGAAGGAATCGGTCTTTGCCGCACAGAGCATATGTTTTTTGCTCAGGAGAGAGTACCAATAGTTCAGAAGATGATTCTTGCCGATACGGAAAAAGAACGACGCAAATTCCTTGACGAATTGCTCCCGATGCAAAGAGAGGACTTCCTGGGTCTTTTTAAAGAGATGAAGGGCTACCCGGTGATTATCCGCACGATTGATCCTCCGTTGCATGAATTTTTACCCAAACGGGAGGAGTTAATGGTGGAGATTGCTTTGATGAAGGAAAGAAAAAAACCGGAGAAGGAAATCAAGAAGAAAGAGGCATTATTAGCCAGGGTAAATCAACTCCATGAAATAAATCCAATGTTGGGACACCGGGGTTGTAGATTGGGAATTACCTATCCGGAAATTACAGAGATGCAGGTCAGGGCGATTATGGAAGCGGCTTGTAAGTTGGCAAAAAAAGGCAAAACCGTTTTACCGGAGATAATGATTCCTCTTGTCGGTCATATCAATGAATTGAAAAACCAGAAAGCAGTTGTAGTTAGAGTCGCCAAAAGTGTAATGAAGGACTACGGGGTAAAAATCAAATATCTGGTAGGGACAATGATTGAGATTCCCCGGGGTGCAATTACCGCAGATGAGATTGCTGCCGAGGCAGAATTTTTCTCCTTTGGCACCAATGACCTTACTCAGATGGGCTTTGGTTTTTCCCGGGATGATGCCGGGAAATTCATCAATGATTATCTTTCCGAAGGTATTCTAAAATCCGACCCTTTCCAGACAATCGACCAGGATGGAATAGGCAAATTAATCGGGATGGGAATTAAACGGGGAAGAAAAACAAAGAAAAATTTGGAGATTGGCATCTGTGGTGAGCATGGGGGAGACCCGGACTCGGTGAAGTTTTGTCACCGGATAGGAATGGACTATGTCAGTTGTTCTCCATTCAGAGTTCCGATTGCCCGACTTGCCGCTGCCCAGGCAGTGCTGGAAGAGAAAAAATGAAAATTCTGGTTATCGGGGACGTTGTCGGGGAAACGGGGAGAAACATTATCAGGGATGTTCTTCCTTCCTTGAAAGAGGAAGAGGGAATAGATTTTGTTATCGCCAATGGAGAAAATAGTGCCGGCGGTTCCGGCATTACTTCCAAGATTACCCAGGAACTTTTTGCCTATGGAGTTAACGTTATTACTACCGGAGACCATATCTGGAACAGAAAAGAGGTCTTACAATTCATTGACCGGGAACCAAAACTCTTACGACCGGCTAATTATCCGGAAGGAGTTCCGGGACAGGGTTCAGTTGTTGTTAGCACCTTAAATAACGTAAAAGTAGGGGTAATCAATTTAGTCGGAAGAATTTTTATGAAACCTCTTGAATGCCCTTTTCGCATTGCGGAAGAAGAGATAAAAAAAATTTCCCGGGAAACAAAAAATATTATTGTTGACATCCATGCCGAAGCAACCTCTGAGAAGATTGCTCTTGGTTATTTTCTGGATGGAAAGGTTAGCGCAGTCATTGGAACCCATACCCACGTGCAAACCGCAGATGAAAAGATTCTTTCCCGGGGAACCGCTTATATTACCGATATCGGTATGAGCGGCTCCTCCATTTCCGTTCTCGGCAGGGAAGTGGAACCGATTATCAAAAGATTTCTCACAGGGATGCCTGCACGGTTTGGCGTCGCCAAGGAAAATCCTACTCTCTCCGGAGTTATTATTGAGATTAATTCCGAAACCGGTAAAGCAACCAAAATCCAACGGATTGTAAAAGGTCAAGAAACTATTACTCCCTCCAGAGACGATTAAACTCTTCTCGATAGATTGAACAGATTTCGGGATTTTCTAAAATAAGAATATTTTCCTCATTTCTTTCTTCCGCTGCCCGGGTGGGATTGAAGGAGCCGGTAATTAAAATTTCATTATCAATAACAAAAAATTTATGGTGCAAAAGGTAAAAATTATTATCCCATTTGATGTTTGCCCTGATATCCTTGAATAGCCAGTATCGGCAATAAGGGCTGTGATTTTCCCGCTCCATAACCCCTCTTACCTCTATTCCCTGATTAAATTTCCTGACGATTGCATTGGCAATTTTTCTATTGGTAAAGGCAAAAGTGGCAAAGCAAATGCTTTTTCTTGCTTTGTTTATTTTTTTGATAATCGCTTCTTCACAGCCGCCTTTCGGTGAGAAGTAGGTTTCAATCTTGATATCTCCGACTTCAACAACAGGGTAGGGTGGTCTTAAAGAAGAATCTTCTTCCCACATCTTTTTAAACTCTACTTCAAAATTCTCTGCCAGCCGGGGAGAATCTATAACAATAACATTATTATCATCATAATAGGCACTCTTGACGGTAATGTTAAAAGAACCGGTCCAGACAATTCTCCGGTCCACAACCATAAATTTATGATGCATTAAAGCACTCTTGCCTCTATCGGTAATAACTTTTACGTCAATTCCCTTTTTCTTTGCTTCTAAGAGTGCCCTGGTTACTGAAGGAAGAGCAATCTCATAGCAGGCAAGATGAATGCTTTTTTCACTTCTTTTAATCAAAGAGATTAATTTATCAGGAATATTGGTTTGACTGGAAAAATAAATTTTTATATTGGGTATTTGAGAAAATCGTTTTTGTCCCCTTTTTGAACAGGAAGAAAAAAGGATGGAGAAAATAAGAAGAAGAAGAATTTTTTTCATTTTATTTCATTATACCGAGAAACATGATATACTACAAGGGTTATCAAAGTTTGGGAGGGCAATGTGAACAAAAAGTGTCTATCTCGTGGATACCGCCCGTGGTGAGATAGTTGATGAAAACAGTATCCTTGAAGGATTACACAGTAAAAAGATACCCCTTGATAATCGGTAACAGGGTTAAGGGTGCCTTACTTGGGAAGGATATAGGAGAAAAAGAGGTTTATCACAAATGAATTCTAAAGAAAGGATCCTGACCGCTTTAAACAATGGACAGCCCGATAGGGTACCTATCTTTGAGCTTTTGATAGATGAGTTGAGCGTCGTTAAGTTAGCCAAACTGCTGGCACCGGAGCCGATAAAAGTCAAGGCGGGGAAAACTATGTTTGGAGAAGAAAGTTTTCAGATTATGGACCTCTATTGTTCTATAATTGATAAATTAGAAGTGGATGCGACAACCACTAACTTCTCGGTAGGCATGGAAACTGTTAGCAATGACCGGGGACGGGATAAGTTTGGTACAATTTATTATCTTTCTCCGCATGGCGAACCTGTCCCTTTAGAAGGGCCAATAAAGGAACCTTCAGATATTAAGGCATTTGATATGGTATCCAAACTTAAACCCGATGATTTTGCTGGAGTTAAATATGTAATTGACAAAATAGGAAGGAACAGAGCTCATTTTATAAATATCCTTGACCCATTTAAATTAAGCTGGCGTTTACGGGGAGGGATGCAGAATCTGCTAATGGATTATGTGCTAAATCCTCAACTGGTTCATACTCTGGCTCGTATCACTACTGATTTTGACCTGGCTGCAATTGACATTGCCAGCAAAATAGGAGTGGACGTTATCACTGTGCCTGGTGACCTGGCAGGTGAAGAAAACACCTTGATATCTCCTGAGCATTATCGGGAATATGTTAAACCCTATCATCAGGAAATAGTAAAGCATGCTCACAAAAAAGGCATGAAAATAGT
The DNA here is from genome assembly GCA_030630065.1 of bacterium. Classification (GTDB taxonomy): domain Bacteria; phylum Ratteibacteria; class UBA8468; order UBA8468; family UBA8468; genus DAOVNU01. Next base: position 8,977 of record DAOVNU010000010.1, read on the forward strand.
AAAGCACTCTGATGGAAATGTGTGGCCAATCCTCGACGATTTTATAGAGGTTGGATTTGACGGTATCCATCCCGTTCAACCTCAATGTATGGATATTGGAGAAGTCAAGAAATATCTAACTGAGAAAGCTTGTGTCTTGGGAAATATTGACTGCCGTAACTTACTTCCCTTTGGTACGGAGGAAGAGGTAGAAAAAACTGTTAAAGAGACAATTGAAAAGGCGGCTCCGGGAGGTGGCTATATTATCAGTTCTTCTAACTCAATCCATCCAAACTGCAAGCCAGAAAATTATATAGCGATGATTAAGACAGTTCATAAATATGGGGTCTACAAATGAAAATTGTTATTGCGCCTGATTCGTTTAAAGGGAGTTTATCGGCTATTGAGGTGGCGGATATAATCGAGAAGGAGATTAAAAAAGTTCTGCCAAAGGTAAGGATAAAAAAAATTCCTTTAGCCGACGGAGGGGAGGGCACCGTTGAAACGCTGGTAAATGTTACCGGAGGAAAGATTATTCACTGCTCTGTGAATGACCCCCTGGGAAGAAAAATCAGGAGTTTTTTTGGCATCTTAGGCGATAAAAAAACCGCAGTCATTGAAATGGCTTCGGCTTCCGGATTACCCTTGCTTTCTATAAAAGAGAGAAATCCTTTAATTACCACCACCTATGGAACAGGAGAGTTAATCAAAGAGGCGCTTGAACGAGGATGTCGTAAAATTATCATTGGAATCGGTGGCAGTGCCACCGTAGATGGTGGGGCAGGTATGGCTCAAGCATTGGGGGTAAAATTGCTTGATAAAAAAGGGAAAGAATTACCCTTTGGCGGGGGAAGTTTAGGAAAGTTAGCAAAGATCGACCGCTCGGATTTTGATAAAAGAATCAGAAGAACCAAGGTTATTATTGCATCCGACGTTACCAATCCTCTCTGCGGCAAGGATGGAGCGGCTAAGGTTTACGGACCCCAGAAAGGAGCAACCCCTGCGATGGTAGAAATATTGGAGAAAAATCTCTTTCACTATGCGCAAGTTATTAAAAGGGATTTAGACCGAGACGTACTTAATCTTCCCGGAGCAGGCGCTGCCGGTGGGCTCGGCGCAGGATTGCTCTCTTTTCTTGATGCAAGAATGGAAAAAGGGGTTGAACTAATTTTGAAGACGATAGAATTAGAAAAATATCTAAAAGATGCCGATTTGGTCATTACCGGAGAAGGCAAGATTGATGCCCAGGTTAAATACGGAAAGACAATTTTAGGGGTAGCAAAATTGGCCAAGAAACATAAAATTCCTGTAATTGCTCTCTGCGGCACACTTACCGATGAGGCCTATGAACTACACCGCTACGGAATTTCTGTTCTGGAAAGTATTATTTCTGCGCCAATGAGTTTGGAAGAGGTAATGAGGAAAAATAAAGAGTTGTTAAAGAAAAAAGCCGGAGAATTAATCCG
>DAOVNU010000179.1 GCA_030630065.1 bacterium
GTTGACCATCTGGGGAATAAGCGAATCAGGACAGTAGGAGAGTTAGTGAAGGCACAGGTAGAAGTTGGGTTGGCAAGATTGGCAAGATTTATTAAAGAGAAGATGAAACTTCAGGAACCAAAAACGGTGACCGTTCTGGATTTAGTAAATTCACGTGCTTTTTCATCTGCCATCAATGACTTTTTTAATCGGAATCAACTTTCTCAATTTCTCGACCAGACAAATCCTCTTTCTGAACTGACTCACAAGAGAAGACTTTCTGCTATTGGAGAGGGAGGAATAATTGAGAGGAAAAGGGTCGGGTTTGAAGTGAGGGATGTTCACTATACGCATTATGGGAGAATCTGCCCTATTGAAACCCCTGAAGGGGGTAACATTGGACTGATTACTTCTCTATCTGTTTATGCCAGGATCGATAAGATGGGTTTTTTGAAAACACCTTACTATAGAGTGGTTAAAAGAAAAGTAACCGGCGAAATAGAATATCTATCAGCCGATGAAGAAGATAAATACATTATTGCTCAAGCAAGTTCCCTTCTGGACAGGAAAGGAAAATTTTTGGAGAAGAGAATTTCGGCAAGATTCAAGGGCGAGTTTCAGCTGGTGGAACCATTATCAGTCAATTATATGGATATTTCCCCTAAGCAGGTTTTAAGTCCAACCGCCGCTCTGATTCCATTCCTGGAGCATGATGATGCTAACCGTGCACTTATGGGTTCTAATATGCAGCGGCAGGCGGTACCTTTAGTCAGGCCTGAGGTTCCCCTGGTAAAGACCGGCATGGAGAGAATTGTTGTCAGGGATTCAGGAGCCGTGCTGCGGGCAGAGAGTAGCGGAGAAGTTATGGAAGTAGATAGTGAAAAAATTGTAATTAAGCAGACAGCTTCGGCGCCTCTTCAGTTGAAGGATAGAACCGTTCAGCACTTTGGGAAGTTTGTGCGCTTGAACCAGGATACCTGTTTACACCAATCTCCGATTATAGATAAAGGAGAAAGAGTAAAAAAGGGTCAAATTATTAGTGACGGTCCGGCAATTTCACAAGGAGAACTGGCATTGGGAAAAAACGTTTTTGTTGCCTTTATGCCGTGGTATGGTTATAATTTTGAGGATGCTATTTTAATTAGCGAAAAATTGGTGAAGGAGGACGTCTATACCTCTATTCACATTAAGGAATTTAAGGTAGAAGCAAGAGAAACGCCGTTGGGTATGGAGGAGATTACCGCTGATATTCCTAATGTTTCTGAAGAGGCACTTAAAAATTTAGATGAGGAAGGAATTATTCGAGTTGGGGCAGAAGTAGAGCCGAATGATATTCTCGTGGGGAAAATTTCTCCCAAGAGCGATACGGAACTTTCTTCTGAGGAGCGGCTTCTGCGGGTGATTTTTGGAGAGAAAGCAAAAGATGTAGCCAATACCTCTCTTTGTGTTCCTCCGGGTATCTCGGGAATTGTGGTTAATGTCAGAAAATTTTCTCGTCGCTTATTAGAGGAGAAAGGGAGCAAAAATAAAAAAAATGAAGCAGAGAAAAAAGAGGTTCTTAAAAATCATAGAAGCTTCATAAAAAGAAAAGAAGAAATTCTTGAATTGGGACTAAATAAGATTAAGCGTTTAGTTCCTACCATCCAGAAGAATAAAATTTTCGGTCTGCTGTCTGTTCTTAAAAAACATAATTTAGAGAAAAGGGAAAATCTTGAGGCAAAAGTTTTGAATCTTGTTAAAAAAGAAAAACTGCGCATTCAAGTCAAAAAACTTTTGGCCTCTATTGTGGTTGAGATCGATAAAATTGATTTCCAGGAGAGAAAATTAATTAGCAAACTTAAGAAAGGTGATAATCTTCCTTCTGACGTTATCAGAAGGATTATCGTGGAAATAGTAATTAAGAAGCCAATTGCGGTTGGGGACAAAATGTCTGGCCGTCATGGTAATAAAGGTGTGATTGCGAGAATTCTTCCTGAGGAAGATATGCCTTATCTTGCCGA
>DAOVNU010000065.1 GCA_030630065.1 bacterium
CGTCTGCCATTCCGCCACATCCGCGCAATTATTACTTCATCTTATCGGCAATCTTCTCTTCACCTCCCCAGTACGCCCTGCGGGAATCGAACCTGCAACCTTGACATTAAGAGTGTCCTGCTCTACCGATTGAGCTAAGGGCGCAATTTCTTGATAATGGCACGCCTGGGGCGATTCGAACGCCCGACCGACGGATTAGAGGTCCGTTGCTCTATCCAGCTGAGCTACAGGCGCATAAAAACAGTCAAAAAGACATAAATTCCCAAAGCAGGGTGAGTGACCGGATTCGAACCGGCGACAACTGGAACCACAATCCAGCGCTCTAACCAACTGAGCTACACTCACCATTTTATTAAAACTACATTATTTTCTTTTATTATACCTTACTACCGACCGATTATCAAACTTTCGAAAAGTTAAAAACTTTACTTTCCGTAAGGCAACTATCGTGAAGTAATGTGGCATGGAATTTTCTTGCAAAAGAAAACCGGGCATTTTCCACTTCTTTTTTTATATCTCCCGGTATCGCGTGTTTAGGATAGATAGAAACAATTCCGTCCTGCCTTAAAATTCGTTGGACCTCATTGAGCAACTCCTTTCTTTTCTCTAACTCCGGGAAATAACTATTATGGATAACATCGTAAAGTAAGACCACATTCAGGGACTCATCCTCCAGCCCGATTTTTGCTTCTCCCGAGGTCTTTATTATCTCAATATTTTTCAACCCGTATCTTTTTGCCCTGCCAAGCAAGAACTTCAGGGATTTCTCATCATTATCCAGAGCATATATTTTACCTTTTCCCCCAACTACTTTTGCCGCAGGAATGGTATAATCACCAATTCCACACCCAAAATCCAGGACCTTCTGCCCTTTTTTCAGACCTATCTTATGCAAAAACTTCTCGCCCAATTCTTCTAACCACTCCTTTGTTTCCTTGTTTTCTTCCATATAAATATTTTAACATCAAAGGTTCTCTTTATCCAATTCTTTTAAAAAAATCCGAAAGGATTTGAAAATAGTTCCAGGATAGTATACAATGGGAAGTAATTAACTGAAAGGAGGTATTATGGCTAAGAGAATTGTATTGGGATTTGGCATTGCTTTTGTTTTCTCTGCTTTTGTGCATTATGCTATCTGCACAATTTGGAAACAACCCAAATGGAAAGATTACCGAATTGAAAACTATTATGAAAAACAGCAACGCGCCTCTTTAGCAGAGAAAAAGCTATTAGAAGCACAAAAAACAACTCTGGAGGAACAACGAAGGAAAGATATGGACGGTTGGAGAACTAAGTATTTCTACTTTGGTTTGCCTGTGGGTATTATCGCGATTTTAATCGGCTCATTGATAAATGCTCCAGCGATTGGAACCGGTCTGCTGGCAGGAGGTATTATAGTTTTAATGTCCTCCTATGGTCGGTATTGGCAGGTAATGGCAGATTTAGCAAAATTGATTTCTCTGGGGATTGTCTTTGCTCTTTTGCTCTGGATAGGTTATAAGAAAATTGAAAAGAAGGTTTAAATTCTGCAAAAGAGTTGAAATCCAGCGCTCTAACCCTCTTTCGCAAAGTTTCATCAAATAAAAAAGGCTACCGCATAAATAGGGTAGCCCTTTATGACGCCTTAGGTTATTCTATTGCTTGAGTTTTTTACTTTTCTATCTTTTTGCCTTTTCCCTTTGCTGATAAGGATATTCCAACGCCCACGGCAATAAGCATAATTGCCACACCAAGAAGAGGACGGATAGAGCGAAAACTGAGAAGTAAACTCTCAGGAATAAAAGCAAGCACTCCACCTAACACTATTATCACTATCATCCAAATAAACATTTTTCCTCCTTTAAAAGAAAGGATAACATAAATCAAAAAGAAAGTCAAGTTTAGGTTTACGGACTCTTGGCGCAGCGGAAACCGAAATTGTTGCTTCTGAAGTCAGGGTTAAGCCCACCGCGATTGGCAGAACGGCAGTACCAGAAACGACTTTTGCAGCTGCCACCACGGTAGACCCGCTCGTTACCTGAATCCGGTCCTTTGGGGTCTATCTGCAAACCGGGAGGATAATCCCCCTGATAATAGTCGGAACAATATTCCCAGACATTGCCGGCGGTGTCGTGGAGACCCCAGGGATTGGGTTCTTTCCCTCCCACGGGATGAGTCCTTCTTTCTGAGTTTTTATTGCACCAGGCATATTTTTCTATTTGCGCATAATCAAGGTCATCTCCCCAGTAGAATCTGGTGGTTATCCCGGCTCTGGCGGCGTATTCCCATTCCGCTTCTGTGGGGAGTTTGAAACCTCCCCCGGGAATTTTTCCGTTGAGCCGAGCAATAAACTCCTGGCAATCATTATAGGAAACCTTCTCTACCGGGTTATTCGTTCCTCTGAAATGACTGGGATTGTCTCCCATAACCGCCTTCCATTGCTGCTGGGTTACCTCATATTTGCCGATATAGAAGGGGTTTGTTATTTTGGCAGGGTGCCGGGTTTCATCCGAACCCCGGCCTTTCTCCGTAGAGGGACTCCCCATCAGGAATTCTCCGGGGAGGATAAGAACCATCTCCATTTTTACCCCTCTACCTAAATCAATGACGATTGTGCTCGGTTTTTCCTGGGCATAGAGAAAATTCAGAAGGGAACAGCTCAGAATCCAGACAAGGATAAGGGATAGATGATTAAATTTCTTCCTTCCCATCTATTTTTTGGCAGGTTCCTTCAAAGATTGCTCCCTCCTCAATTGAGATTCGGGAATATTTTAAGTCGCCTTTGACCTCAGCCGAAGAGTATATTTCAAGATTTTCTGAAGCGGTGACGTTACCGATAATCTTGCCTCCTACGATAACGGTTTTTGCAGTAATATCTCCTTCAACTACTCCATTCTCTCCAATAATGACTCCGTCCGCTCCGGAGATATTACCCTGAAGACGACCATCAATTCGTATCGCTCCCTCAAGAAGATTACCCTTAAGGTTCGTAGATGAGCCAATAATGGTATCTATCTTACCAATTTGATTATTATTTTTCCTTATTATTCCGGGAAAGAATTTTAGTTCCTTTAGTTTCATTGTTATCTCTCATCTTCAGACACAAATAGTGCCAGGGATTTACCGGCCTGTTTTTTATCCTGACTTCATAATGCAGGTGACTACCGGTGGACATACCGGAATTACCCATTAAAGCAATGATTTGGCCGCGTTTGACGCGTTCGCCCTTCTTCACCAGAATTTTCTGGCAATGCCCGAACTTCGTGGAAATCTTCCCGTGGCTAACTGCTAAATAATGACCAAGGCCTCTTTTTTTCCATCCTATTTGCACAACCACACCGTCTGCGGGCGCTTTAATCGGAGTGCCAAGAGCATTAGCGATATCAATCCCCTTATGGAATTCCCTACGATGGGAAAAGGGGCCAAGGCGGTAACCATAGGGAGAAGTGATTCTTCCTTCTGTGGGCCAGATTAAAGGGGTTCTCTGGATGGTTGTAAGGTCTTCCTCGCGCTTCTTTACCTCGGTTTTCAGAGAGTTAAGGTTTTGTTCGAATTCCTCTTCAGTCAAAGGAAAGAATGCTCCTGAACTGGCCCCTCCCTTTCCTTTATATTTAGTGACTTTCTTTTTTGGTTTTAACTTTAATAAAGAGAGAACCTCGCCTTGCATCATCTTTAAGTCGTCAGCCAGTCCTCGTGCTTTAATCAGACCCTCGGCAAAATATTCATTCTCTTTTTGCAGGTTCTCGTTAATTTTTTTCGTCTGGAGATAATCTACGTGCCGGGTGAGAACAAAGACGGTTAGTCCCCCAACACCCAATAAAATCAGACCTAAAAGAGTTACTGAGAAAAGGGAAATGGTTACTCTTAACGGACGACTGGTGTGGTGAGGAACAATCATCAAGGTGATTTGTCTTCTCAGGTTTCCGGATAAACCCCGCTGCTTCATAACCAAGAATGATAACATCTTTTTTTCTTTAAGTCAAATTTTGTCAAATCCCCGCCAGGGCCTAAGTATATTCTCTTCCTCCTATTTTTCTAAAACTTTTTCCTGTAATTTCTTCATAGATAGCTAAGATATTCTCTAACGGAGTATCTATCTGGAGGTCATGGGAAGGACAAAAGATATAACCTCCACCCTTCCCAATAATTTCTATCCTACAGCGTGCTAAAGATTTACACTCTTCTACTCTCATATGGGGGAGTTCCTGGGTTTCAATCATCCCGCAGAAAGCCAATTTATCCCCGAAATCTTTCTTGAGTTTTTCCGGTTTCATTCCTTCAGGCGCTGTCTGGACAGAATCAAGAACATCTAATCCCATCTTGATGAGTTTTGGGATAAGGAGATAGGTGGAGCCGCAGGAATGTAGCCAGGTCTTTGCTCCATATTCATGGGCAAGGTCTATAAATTTCTGAAGTCGTGGCTTGAAGAAATTATCAAACATCTGAGGGCTAATAAGGGGACCTTTTTGAGAGCCCAAATCTTCTCCAAGATGGACTATATCTATTTTGCCCTGGCCAGTTTGCAATCCTCTTTTTAAATATTCATACCAGAAATTAACTCTTTTATCGATAATGGCAATGCCAACTTTATCTTCAAGGGCAATATCCATCAATAATCTTGCCATGCCTCGTCCTCTTACACCGGCACCATTAATAATATCGGGGATCCCTGCACTACCAAGTACAATAGCAAAATCCCCATAATCTTCAATCTGTTCTGGGATGGCAGAGTAATCAAAATCGTCAGGATTAGGCCACGGATATTCTATCACCTCATCGGTAGTTTTCATATCGGCAAATGGTAAATATACCGGTTCAGGGTATGTTCCACCCATATCAATGGCATCTAAATGGTAAGGAGAGTTTTTGTATCCTGCTCCCCACATATCATATTGGTCGATACCACTTCCTGGTAATGCTTTTTTCGCTTCCTTTAAATATCTTGGCCCTACATACCGAAAATCCACCTCAAACGATTCTCTTGGGGTTTTCCCCTTAAAATAATTGGTAAGAAGTTTATTAACTTCAGGCGTAGCATAGAATTGTATTGGTGGCCGATCCGGCTCCTGAAAATTTAACGCTATTTTCACTCGCTCCCTGGATAATAATTTTACTTTAAGGATTTTTCTCTTTATTTTTTATTCACCCAATTAGAATGCTCGGCCAAAGCCTAGAAATCCAGATGGGTCCTGGCAATTTTAGTGGCTTCTTCAACCGGACCAAATGGCACCGGTAAGCCACAATAGGTATGAGTATGCATCTCACCCCAATAAAGATTATAACTCATATCTACCTCCTGGTTTTATCGCGAGCGGGCAGCAATGGGGCTGCATCCGGGTGAATCA
>DAOVNU010000016.1 GCA_030630065.1 bacterium
CTTCAAAGCGCTCTTTTTAATCTTGCCTACCGGGGTCCGGGGGAAACTATCCCTGAATTCTATCACTCTGGGAACTTTAAAGTGAGCCAGGTGCGACCGGCAAAAATCAAGAATCTCCTGCTTCTCTACTTTTTCCCCTGTCTTCGGAATGATAAATGCCTTAACTACCTCACCCCGCATTTTATCCGGGATGCCAATAACAGCAACCTCCGAAACCCCGGGATGCCGGCTAATAATATCTTCCACCTCCACCGCATAAACATTTAATCCACCGACAATGATTACCTCTTTCTTTCGTCCGACGATATAGAGATAGCCATCCTCATCCAGTTTTCCTAAATCCCCGGTATGAAACCAGCCATTTTTAATTACCTGGGCCGTCAAGTCCGGTTGTTTATAGTACCCATTCATTACGACCCAGCCCTTTATTACCACTTCTCCAACCTTTCCGGTTTCAACTCTTTGCTCATTCTCATCAAAAATCTTTATTTCAATCCAGGGAGGTGCCATACCAACACTACCACGCCTTGCCTTTCCTATCGGAGGCACCGTATTGGGCGGAGCGGTCTCCATTAACCCATAGCCACTCCATATCTCTCCATTTGGGCATTGATGATGAAATTTTTCTAAAAGTTCCGGTGCTCCTGGAGCGCCAAAACTGGCAAAAAATCTGATACTGGAAAGGTCATACTTCTCAAAATCCTTTAACTGGACAATCGCCGCAAACATTGAGGGGACAATATTACTCCAGGTAACTTTATACTTTTGCACGTTTTTCAAAAATTCCAGGGGCTGGAATTTCTCCATCAGGACCATTGAGCCCCCATACACAAGATGAACGAATAAAGGAACGGTGCCACCACCATGAGAAAGCGGTATCGGGCAGATATCAACGTCTTTCTCGCTCATCCGGCAGAAATGCTTCATAACTCTTGAACCTGCATCCAGATGCCGATAGTTCCAGACAATACCCTTCGGTACACCGGTAGTTCCTGAGGTATAATAGATAGTGGAAATATCCTCCTCCTTAATTTCTCCCGGCGTTAATTCATCACTCTCCTTTTCTACTACCTCTTTCCAGGAAAGAACTGTAGAAACCTTTTGTCGTGAGATAATTTTTTCCAGGGATGGAACCTTTTCTTTAAGTTTTTCTAAGAAGGGCTCGGTCAAGGCCTCGGTAATTAGAAACTTTATCTCCGCATGGGAGATTATCCCTAACCTCTCCTCTTCTTTCAACCAAAAATCAATGGGAACAATTGTGGCGCCAATCTTGTAGATGCTTAAATAAGCAATTGCATACTCCGGGCAGTTTGGCAGAACCACTCCGATGTGGTCTCCTTTTTGTACCCCCAGCCGTAAAAGAGCATTGGCAAATTTATTCACTCTTTTCTCCATTTCTGCAAAAGTTATCGCCTCATCCTTAAAAAAAATAAATGGTTGATTAGCAAATTTTCCTACCGTTTCCTTCAATACCTTTCCTACGTTCATTTTCTGTCTCCTTTAGAATTCAGCAGAGCAAGCTCTGCAACTACATTATAATAAAATTTTATCAGTCAATCCCGAACCAGCCCTCAACAGGACTGCCTTTAATTCCTATCCCGGTATGTTTTATCTGAACATATTCAAAAAATCCAAAACTACCTAAATTTCTTCCCCAACCGCTCAATTTTGTGCCTCCGAAAGGAGTTTGAGGAGAAATTTGGCCAAAGGTATTTATCCAAACGGTTCCCACGTTTGCTTTTTCTGCCAATTCTTTTGCCATTTTTAAATCTTCTGTCCAGATTTGCAGGACTAAACCCGTAGGATTTTCTTCCATAATCTTTTCCGTATTTTTTCTTTTAAAACTTTTAACCAGAATAACCGGGGCAAAAAACTCTTCATAGATTATTTTATTTAGTTCTATAACCGTAGGAGGATAAAAATAGCCCTTTCTGTTCAAAGGTTTTCCCCCGCATAAAATCCTTCCTCCTTTTTTCTCTAAATTCTTTACTCTCTCAGAAAGATTATCCAGATGCTCTCTTGTAGGTAAAGCCCCAATTCCCGTGTCCGGCAGGAAAGGGTCACCAATTTTCTTCGTTATCTCTCTTGTTTTCTCTACTAACTCCCTTAAAAAATCTTCGTAAATTTCCTCCTCGATTAAGACCAAACTTGTGCCAATACACATCTGACCGCTTTTAAGAAACGATGAACCTAAAATATTCTCCACACAGGAATTTCGCTTTGCGTCAGAAAAAACAAAGGTAGGATTGCATCCTCCTAATTCACAGATAATCTTTTTGGGATTTTTGGAACTGGTCTGGTATATCTTTTGCAGGGTATTTCGTGAGCCGGTAAAAGAGATTAAATCGACATCTGACTCTGCCAGATATTTGCCCAGGGTATCGCCTTTCCCACTTAAAATATTTATTAAACCTTTGGGAATATCCAATTTATCGATATATTTGGCTAATTCTAAAAGAGATAAGGAACCGTACTCCGAGGGTTTAATGATTAAAGAATTACCTGCCGCCAAACTACCTGCGCAGCTAAATCCAAAAATCATCAAAGGAACGTTATAGGGAAGGTATACCCCGCATACACCGAAAGGTTCATAACTTAATAAACTTTCTCCGGTATCGGTTTTTATTCTTTTTTCTTCCAGAGATTCCAAGAAAGAAGCATAATAATTAAAGCACTCTCCTCCCAGGGGAATATCGATAAATAGAGATTCTTTCAGGGGTTTCCCGATTTCTTTTGTCTCTAAGTCCGCTAAATTTTTTAAATTTTCAAAAATTGCATTGGCTATTTCTCTTAATAGTTTAGCCCTTTCCTTGAAAGAAACTTTTCTCCACTCTTTTTGCGCTTCTCTCGCTTTCCCTATCGCTAAATTCAAGTCCTCAAAAGATGCCTCGGAAAATTGAGCAAAAATTTCCTCATTGGCAGGATTTACTACATCTATTCTTCTTCCTTCTTTAAATTCTCCCCCTACATAATATTTATATTTTTCCAAACTCATTTTACAGGGGCCTTTTCCCAGAGTTTAAAGGTACGCACTAAAACGGGATACCATCTACTTAATTTTGCAAAGTCGCCTTTTGTTTTAACCTTTCCCTGAGTGGAAGCAACAAAAGGGTCAATTTCCCTATTAAATATTTTCCTTAAAATATCTTCTTTACCAACAATTAAAAATTCCGTATTTTGGTTATTGTCCGTTTTGGTAATCTTCCCTTTCTCATAATAAAAACAAACCGCCTCGCCGCTATCCTGATTCTTAACCGCCAAACTACAGGTCATATCATATTTTTTACCCAATTCCTGCGCCTGAGAATCATCGTTGATTAACCCGACTAATTTTGATATATGTTCTTTTGATAACAATCTATACTTAGGTAAATCAATATCTTGCTTCTCTTCCGCTCTGGTAATTTGACGCTCCGGTAATTTGACGCTTTTTATCAAAAAATTCACCCTCGCCTGCTCTTCCAACAACTCAATTAAACTGAATGCCGCTTTAAAATTTTCTCCTACTGCAACTACTCCGTGGTCCTTAAGAACAACAACGTTGCTCGCCTCAAGATTTTTGATAACCGGCTCTAAGTTAATAATGGTAGGAAGCTCCTGGGAAACCACCTTTATTTTTCCTAAATAGAATCTTGCCTCAAAAGAGAAAATTTCCAATTCGTCAAAATAGTGAAAGAAAGCGGTAGTATAGGGTGAATGAGAATGGAGGGTAACTTTTATGTTTTCAAATTTTTTATAGACGGCTAAATGCAGATTTTTTTCGCTGGTAAGTTCCCCCTTACCCGTTAAGATATTTCCCACTAAATCGGAAAGAACAATATCCTCTTCTTCCAACTGACCTAAGTAACTATCGTGAGTGGTGATTAAAATTTTGTCTTCTGTTACTCTATAAGAAACGTTACCGCTTCTTGCGGTAACAAGCCCTCTTTTATTCAAAAATTTCGCCCAGTAAATAATCTCTTCTTTCTCTTTCTTATAACTCAACGTAAAACCTCCCAACTGACCATTTCATCGCTCCCCTTTTCGACCCACTCCGAATCCTCATCTAAAACCATTTTTTTACCCTGTAGAGCAGAAGCATCTTTGTCCTTTCCGGAAAAATCGACTGTTCCCTGAAGAAAAACTTTTACCGGAACATCGTGCAGTTTGCTTAACAATGCTACGTATAAACTACCGCAAATACCGAGAACTTCTCTTTCCGCCATTTCTTTGCAAAAAAGAATGGTTTCCTCTATTTTCCTCTTATAGAATAAAAAACCCAGCATATTATCGGTACAATAAACCAAAGCAATCTTTTCCTTTTCAAGAAGAGGGATATTGTAATTCAGTCCCAGCAGATAAGGACGATTCTCCGGCACTAAAACTACAAAGTTATTCTTATTCGCCTTGTTCCTTAAATAAGATAATCCCTCTCCTGATAAACCACCCCAGATTAATGTTAAACGATTAACCTCTTTTATCTTCAACTATTTTCTCTGAATCTTTATAGAATAAGGTCATCCTTGACTGACGTTTTAGCGTAATTATCCACATTATCTAAGTAACTTTTGAAAACCGCTTTCGGATAATGATTTAAACTTGTACTGTTAAGAACACGCCGGACGCGGTCTTTTCTACTATAGAACTCTCTGTTCGCCCACTCCGCCAGCTCCCCCAGTTGCTTTCTGGTCAAATATTTAGTGCGCACTACCGGATGGTGAAAATCCCATTTAGATAAATCGCGTTCTTCCATGTAGGGGGCTAACTCTTCATACATCGGTATTCCGGGAACCGGAAGCAGCATCTGCACCGCCTGCACATCAGGGTCAATTTCATCCAATATGCGGAAACGTCCTTTAATTTTTGCTTCGTCATCATCGGGAAAACCGACCATCCAGGTAATTGTTGACATAATCCCGTATTCCCTGAAGCGAGCCGTGACCTCCCTTACCTCTTCAACGGTAATCCCTTTTTTGAGATTCTTTAAGGCCTCCTCATCGGTCACCTCCAGACCAAAAATACCAAGGACGAAACCTGTCTTGTGCAAATCTTTGAGCAAATCTCTATCCCTTATAAAAGAATGTGCGTTACCCAAAAAGCCGTATTTTATTTGAAGTTTACGCCTGAGCATCTCATCAAGAAATTCCTTGACCCTCTTACGCAACGGATTAAAATTTAAATCCCATATGTTTACGTATTTAAGTCCGTATTTCTTTTCAAGAAGTTCCATTTCATCGACTACGCGCGAGGCGGACTTATACCTATACCTTTGCCAATCCCTGTTTCCTCTGGGGTCATTAATAACCCAGTCAATACAAAACCGGCAGCCAAAAGGACATCCGCGCGCCGTAAATATCTCCTGATAGGGTTGTATCCCTCCGTAACCGATATACTTATCCATAGGGAAAAGGTCGTAAGCAGGCATCGGAAGATCGTCCAGATTCCGGATCAAGGGACGGTATTCGTTAAGTTTAATGCTACCGTTATCCCGGTAGAGCAACCCTTTAATTGGAGAAAGGTCAGGGTCTTTTTTAGCCAACTCACGACAGAGTTCGCTAAAGGTTATCTCCGTCTCACCGGAAATAACAAAATCAAACTCAGGACTTCTCGTTATTACATCATTGTAATTAGCGGCAATGTAAAACCCTCCCACACATATCTTGACATCGGGTAATTGCCCTTTGATTAATTTGGCAGCTCTCTGGTAATGGGGAACAACCGTTACCGTTCCCGTCATCTGATAGGCATCTCCCATATATATCAAATCCGGAGATATATCAAGAACCGCTTTTACCATCTCTTTATCATCCAATTCCAGAGCACGGCAGTCAAGAATTTTAATCTCTATATTCGGCTCCCATTCTCTAATGCACGCGCTCATTTGAGCATGGCTGACATTTATTGCCCTGTGCTTACCCCACGTTACCCAAGCCCCCATCGGCGGCTGCAAAAAAAGTACTCTCATTTCTCCTCCTTTTTTTCGTTCCACTCCAGTGGGTCAAATCTTGACATTTGACAAATTTTTTCACCTATCAAACCTTATAGCATTTTGTCAAATGTCAAGATTTGACCCCACTAATAAAATAGAATCGGTTATAAATTCACGTTTAACAAGGTCAAAAGACGGATAGACCGTTTTAAGGTTATCAAAATCTCCTTCCACGAACATCAACAGTTCTTCTTTTGGTCTTTCTTCGATTTCAATCGTTTCTACATCAATATCTTGAGGATACTGGGTTAAAGGATAAAAGGGAATATTAAAATATTTTGCCAACCTTGCCAGAGAATAGGTCCCAATCTTATTAACAATATCGCCTTTCCTGGTCGCTCTATCTGCGCCGCTAACCACACAATTTACTTTTTTATCCTTCATCAAACTTGCTGCCTGGTTATCACAAATAAGGTAAGCAGGAACCTCACTTCTTCTTAACTCCCAGAAGGTAAGCCGCGTTCCCTGCAAATAAGGACGGGTCTCGGAAACATAAAAAATTGCTTCTTTACCTAACTTTTTAAGTTCCTCGTATAAATAAATAAGTTCAGCGTTTACATTACAAATAGTCAAAATTTTTGCCGGACAGGGTAAAATATCAGCCAACCTTTTTGCCCTGTCTCTTCTCGAATTATCAAAAGCGGTTACAAATTCTGCTACCGCCTCTTTCAAACTAACTCTGGATTTGGTTTCCTCTTTCAAAATCCTGCCCAGGAGAGAAAAGTCAAAAGTCGGCCTGGTTTTTTTAAATTTTTCAACTATCTCATCTATGGCAAAATCGTCAAACAAAACACAGGAATAGAAAAATAAAAGAACCTGACCAAAAGCACGGGTTTTCATCGAACCCAAAACCTCCATTGCCTCTTTTAAATTTCTAACCTTAAGATACTTTTCTTCAAAAGGTAATGCAGTTTCATCAAGAACCTCTAAATAGTTACCTTTAATTTTTACAGGATAAGTAAGGGGTGACAATCCCATCTATTTTTCCCCTAACGTTTTTATTGCCTCTAAAGCCAATTTAATCATTTTATGCTCGGCATCAAATAATTTAGGATTGTTGAAACCGATCTCTCCGGTAATCAAATTATCGCTAACAACTAATACTGCTGCGGCTTTCTTTTTGTAAACAGAGACAACGGTAAAAAATGCGTTGCTAACCATATCCACCGCAATTGCCCCTTTCTCAATAACCGGATTTATTACCTCAGAGGTTTCCTTCAAGAGAGCATCGGTAGTCCATACTGCCCCCTGGTAAGTATCCATATTCGAAGAAAATATACGAAATAATTCCCCGCTAATTTCCTTAGTAGCATAAGGAATAAAATCTTCTGCCGCATAATATCTGCTTACTCCATCTCCACGCAAGGTATACTCAACAATCACGATATCGCCAATATGCATATCTTCTCTTAAAGCACCGCAGGAACCAATCCTTACCAAAGTATCAATCCCCCCTGCGCATAGTAATTCTGTGACCAAAGCAGTATCAGGGGCATATAACCCGGCATTACCCACCGTAACTCGTTGACTCCGATACTCACCCGTCCAGAAAGTGTAGCCCATAGTGCTAAAATTCTTTACCGGATTTTCTAAATATTTTAGGGACGCTTTCGCTCTCTGGGGCTGACCGCTGATAAGAGCAACCCCGGCAAAGTCCCCCGGCTTAAACTGAATCGCCTGTAATAAATCCTGCGGGCTGATATGTATCGGTCTTTCCATCATAAAAGTATCATCCTAAATTATAGTAAAATTTGAATAATGAAATTTTACTATAACACACAAAAAAATAAAAGTCAAATGACCCTTGGGTCATTGCGAGGAGCGTCAGCGACGTGGCAATCTCGTGTCATTTCTTAAAATCCTTCAGTTCGGTGTTGATAATGATGAATTTACCTTCTGCTTTAGCGACAAGTGTGCCATCCTCAAATCTAACAGAGGCCTGGGCTTGAATTAATTTAGAATGTTTCCCGGTGGTTATTGCCTCTAAAATTATTTTTTTTCCGGTAGGGACGGGTTTGTGGAAACGAATTGATAAAGAAGCGGTTGGGGTATCCTGGCCCGGGCTAATTACGGTATGGGCAAGATAAACCATTACCTCATCAACTAAAGCCGCAATAAGCCCCCCGTGAACTAAACCTCGCGGTCCCTCGTGCTCCTTTTTGGAGATAAATTCTCCAATTATTTTATCCTTTTCTCTTCTAACAACAGCATGCAAACCAATTGGATTTTTCTTCCCGCAGACAAAACAATAATCAATATGTTCTATTGGCATCTTTTTTATTTCCCATTGTCGCAATTAATTTTGCAGTAAATCTAATTTCCATATCAACAATATTCAAACTATGCTCGGCAATGGCAAGAAGGTGATAGGAAGAATTTTTCTTTTCCAACAATGTTTTTAATTTCCTGTTCCATATCCTTATTTTCTTTAAATTGGTCAGCCGATTCTCCAGCCGCCTTTTAGCAATTAGTGGTTTTACGGAAGGCAAAAAATAAAGGGAAAGGTCAAGATTAAGGTAAGGCCGCTGGATAACCAGGAAATTCTGATTAACTAATTTCTGGAACTCCTGATCACCTTTTTTGGTGAGAGAATAAATGTACTTTTCCGGCCTTTTTCCTGTTTTGCTTGTTGTCCTGGTGATGAGCTTTCTTTCCTCCAAATTCTTAAGGGGATAATAGATGGAAGTGGTAATTACCGGAGTATAGAGACCCATCACCTTGGCAATGTTCTTTTTAATCTCATAGCCATGCTTGGGTCCATCCTGCAAAAGCCCTAAAATGATTAAATCCTGTTTTACCATCCTTTAAGCAGAAAACCAATTACATAAGCCAAGCCCAAACTGAGAAGCACAGTAAGAATCCAACTGACAAAAATCAGGAAAAGGGTTGTTTTGCTGAGTGTTCTTGCTCCCCGTGCCACACCTACACCGGCTACCGCCCCGACAACTGCCTGAGAGGAGGAAACCGGAACACCCAATTGGGTGAAGAGATGAAGCGTAACTGCGGTTGAAAGAAGAGCAACCAATCCGGAAAAAGGGTCCATCGGGGCAATTCTTTTCCCCACGGTAAAGATGACATTCTTTCCATAGGTTAAAACACCCAGGGAGATACTCATTCCTCCGATAAATGTGGCCAAAAACGGCGAAAGAATGCCGGCAGCAACAAATGGTCCGGTAGTATTGGCAACATTATTTGCCCCCAGATTGTAAGCCGCATAACAGCAAATAATACAACAGGAAACTTTTGCCACAGAATTGAAGAGTTGC
>DAOVNU010000082.1 GCA_030630065.1 bacterium
GTGACCACAACTCTACCCTTACAGGAAGAAAGAAGGTTTATCGCTTTTGTGAACTTTCTATCAAGCCGGGGAATAAGGGACTGAACCGCTTTTGCCTCCAGACGAATAACCTCTTTGGCCAATTTCAAAGGACCGTTATTGTTCTCTTTCATCTTTTTTTATCAAGTCGTCGATTTCTTTCACTACTTTAAGTAAACGGGGTAAGTCCTGTAAAGCCATCATATTCGGTCCATCACAAAAAGCTCTTTTGGGATTTTTATGCACCTCTAAAAACAGAGCATCACAGCCAACAGCTACCGCTGCCCGGGCTAAATAGGGAACAAATTCAGAGGCACCTGACGAGGAAAGAGAGTCCCCCGCCGGATACTGAACCGAATGTGTAGCATCAAAGACCACCGGATAACCAAATTTGCGCATAATAGGAAGAGCTCTGAAATCAGAAACCAGGTTATTGTAACCGAAGGAAACCCCCCTCTCGGTAATCAGAATATTTTTATTCCCGGTTGAGACCACTTTTTCAATAATATTTTTTACCGCCTGAGGAGGAAGAAACTGTCCTTTCTTAACGTTAATTACCTTTCCCGTTAAACCCGCTTTTAGAATAAGGTCGGTTTGCCGACAAAGAAAAGCCGGAATCTGAATAACGTCAAGAACTTCTGAGACCTGCTCAACATCCTCCCTGCAGTGGACGTCGGAAAGTACAGGAATTTCTAATTTTTGTTTGAGGTCAAAAAGAATTTTTAAGCCCTTTTTCAAACCAGGACCGCGATAGGAATGAAGAGAGCTCCTGTTTGCCTTATCGTAAGAGGATTTAAAGATAAAGGGAATCTTTAATTTTCCCGTCATACTCTTTAAGTCCTCTGCCACCTCAAAGGTAGATTTTGTCCCCTCAATGACACAGGGACCAGCAATAAGACAGAAGGGGTTTCCCCCTCCAATCTTGATTCTGCCAACCTTAACAATCCTCATTAATCTTTCTACTTTTTTATCCACTTACCAGTAGGTAATTGAATCCATTCTCCTTTATTGGCTTTTTCCCGATGAACCGCAGCGAATTGCTCCTGGACAATGTCCAGCTGTTCAGGAGGCATATTATTTTGGCGCACCAGGGCTTGATAGATTGTCATTCTATCTTTGTTCTCTTCCCTGACCAATCTCTGAACGGAAGAAGGAGCAACACCCCTGATTTGAACTAAACCTTTATTGTTTTCTCCGATAACACCTTTACTTTTATATTCATTTATCAGAGAAGATCTTTTCCTTCGTGAAGCCAAAGCGGTTTTAATCTCTGAAGTATAAACCTTCAGTTCAGGACTAATTGACTCGGCATAAAGTAAGGCAGGGGGTGAAAAAGGATTAAAATTAAAACTTCCTGTTTCTCCTCCCCCTTCCAGTGAATTTTCAATGTCAGTAGCGGCATTCCTGATTTCTTTTTCAGGAAAGGTTACATAAATGTTCACTGTAGCGCAGCCGAGCATCAGGAAAATAGCAACTATTCCTGATGTAATACCTAAAAATTTCTTCATTTTATTCCCCTCCTATTTGGATTTTTGCCCGAGAGCCAATCATTGCAGCTCTCTTTAATCTTCTACTCAAATCATCAATGGAAATGGTATTGTGTACGGGGTCAATGAGGATATTAATTGACCGACCCAAGAATGGGCCCAAAAGAAGATACTGTTTCCCCCATCTTCTAACATCACCCCGGAGAGTAAAATCCCGGTCCTTGATCCGAAAGGACCCAGCCAGTTTCTGATAGGGATAATCCATTAATTTTCCTTTCATGGAAGAGCCCCCGGCAAATATAGAGATTTTCTCTACACCCTGGAAACTTATTGCTTGCTTTATTCCTCGTTTTTTCACAGTAGAAAACGAAGCAGAAACTTCGGGAAACTTTCTTCCTTCCCCTTTCACTTCAAATTGACATTCTAAAATTCCTGAAATAAGGTTTGGTTGCTCGCAACCTTCACAAAAATTCTCCAGATTAATGTTTGAGATTTCCGTAAAAAAATGATAATGATTTTTTTTAGAAATAAGCTCTTTCATTTTTAGATTTCCTATCCCTTTTCCCTGATAGAGCTCATAAGTGAAATTTTTAATCTCCATGCTATCCTCATCATAATTATAAGAAATCGGTAATGTTATATTATAAATCTCTAATCGATGATAGTCAATTTTTTCGATAACAATTGGGTTTTCTGAGATACTATTTTTCGCTATTCTTAAGTAACCATTAAGATTTTTTAAAGAAGGATAATCGGAGATTCTAAAATCAATATTTTTCAGGTCTATCCGGCCATTAAATGAATTCCTGTTTCTTAAGCAACCGGCAATTTTAATTTCTCCTTTTATTGCCGGTAATTTTTCGAAAACTATCTGTAGGTCAATTGGCATCTCTTTCTGTAAAGGATTTATTTTTCCTATAAGAGAAAAGGGGATACCATTTAACCTGCCACTTATTCTCCAGTTCCAGGGAAGAGTTGGGGAAATACGGCTAATCTCCGCATCCAAACCTGAAATTTTTATTTTCTTTTTTCCTACGAGAAGAATAATCTCTCCATCTACTAAAACCCTTTCAATTCTTCTTTTGCGGATTAAATCCCAGAGCCCTGGTTGAAGAAAAAAACTCTCTATTTCATGAGAAAAAAGAGGGTCTTTAATCTTTATTCCCTTAAAGTGAAGAGAAGAATTCTTTAAGTTTAGTTTCTTGAGAGTAACGGATTTTCCTGAAATCCTTTCCAGCCGGGAAGCAACCAGTTTTGCCGTTCGCTCCGGGGTAAAACCCAATCTGGCAAAAAGATAAATGAGAGAGAGAAAAAGAATAAAGGTCAAGATTACAATTTGACTTTTCTTCACCTGTATCCCATCAGAGTTTTTGAGGAACTTTCTTTACCTGATAAATCCGAAAATGGTCTCCTGCCTTAAAATCGTTAAAATTTTCTAATTGAATTCCGCACTCGTAGTTTGTTGCCACTTCTTTGGCATTCTCCTTGAAACGTCGCAGACCACTTATTTTCCCCTGGTAAATAATCTTTTCTCCCCTGATAAGTTGGGTTTTAGCATTTCTAATCACTTTCCCCTTGCTCACGATACATCCCGCAACTGCACGACCATCGGAAAGGACAAAGACCCGTTTAATCTCTGCTTCACCAATATTTTCTTCCAACTCTTTCGGCTCAAGAATACCCTCCATCGCTTTTTTCACATCATCAATTACCTCATAGATGAGACGATAAGTTCTCAAATCTATTTCTTCTTTCTCAGCCAATTCTTTTATTCTGTTTTCAACAGGAATATTAAATCCAATAACGATTGCGTTACTCGCTGCAGCGAGCATAATATCGGATTCGTTAATTCCGCCTATACCCCGGTGGATAATATTAACTTCAATCTCTGGTGCTTCTAATTTTTCCAGAGATTCGCTTACCGCCTCTACGGACCCGGCTACATCGCCTTTAAGAATCAATTTCAGTTCATTTCTGTTGTCCTTCTTAACTCCGCTAAAAAAGTCCTCCAGGGTGACTTTAGCCGTCGCCCTCCTTAAGTCATTTTGCACTGGCAATTTTCTCTTTTCGTTAATTTCTTTCGCTCCTGAATCTACCACGCGTAAGATATCACCTGGTAAAGGAAGGGATTCAGCGCCAAGAATCTTCACCGGTACGGAGGGACCTGCCTCCCGTAAATTTTTCCCCTCTTCGTTAATTAATGCTTTCACTTTACCAAAAGTATCCCCCACAATGAAATTATCGCCAACTTTAATCTTCCCATCCTGGACAATAATACTAATTGTTTTTCCTTCCCTCCTGTCCATCTTTGTTTCAATAACCGTGCCTTCCCCTGACTTCCCGGGATTGGCTTTTAATTCAAGCATTTCCGCCTCTAAAGATAACACCTCCAATAACTTTTTAATTCCGGTCTTTGTCTTGGTAGAGGTTTCCACAAAGATAGTTTTACCACTCCACTCTTCGGGAGTAAGACCCAGTTTTGCCAATTCGTTTTTCACCGCCTCCACGTTAATCCCGGTTTTATCAATCTTATTGATTGCTACTACCACCGGAACTTTTGCCTCTTTGCAATGGTCAATTGCCTCAACCGTTTGGGGCATCACACCATCATCGGCAGCAACGACAAGCACAACTAAATCGGTAATACGTGCCCCACGGGCACGTATTGCCGTGAACGCCTCGTGCCCCGGTGTGTCCAGAAAAACCATCTCTTTTCCTGCCACGTTAGCCCGATAAGCCCCAATGTGTTGCGTGATTTCCCCGTACTCAGATGCCGCAAGTTGGCTTTCCCTGATTACATCCAAAATGGAGGTTTTACCGTGGTCTACATGACCCATCAAAGTAATGATTGGTGCCCGGGAAACAAAAGAGGGCTTCTTTTTCTCTTCTTTTTTCGTTTTTGTCTTCTCTGCTTTAAGATGGGAAGAGATTTTTTCGATACTCTCCTTTGAGAGGGAACTGGCAGCAACCTTACCTTTAATTCCCAAACCCTTTATAATTTCCAGGAGAACTTTGCTGGAAACCTTTTCTTTCTTCGCTAACTCGTAAACTCTCATCTGACTTTTAACTTTTAATTGATTTCATTGCTTCTTTAGCGGCGGCAATAATCTTTTCCGCTTTCTTTTTGCCAATCCCCTCAATCTTTAAAAGAACAGAGGTCTCTACTTCTACCAGATCCTTAACCGAGGAAAGACCTATTTTCGCTAATGATTCGGCAGTTTTCTTCCCAATTCCCGGCAAGACAACA
>DAOVNU010000031.1 GCA_030630065.1 bacterium
ACAGTAGACCAGCAGGCAGCTATTGAATCATCTCTCTCCTGTCTAACTGCCGGGTTAACCGGGGCTAATCTGATTCATGATGTGGGTTTAATCTATCATGCGGAAACTGTCTCTTTAGATATGATGACCCTTTCCGATGAGATTATCGGGATGGTAAAGAGTTATCTTAAAGGAATCAGAACAGAGAAGGAAGATTTGGCATTGGAGGAAATTGATAAAGTCCAGCCAGGAGGGAATTTTCTTACAGAGGAACACACTCTAACTGATTTCAGGAAGTTTTGGTCTCCCAAATTGTTTGATAGAACAATGAAAAAGGTTAATGGTAAGGAATTTAACTTTAGCAATAACTTAGCACAGCAGACAAGTAATTTACTCGGTTCTCATCAACCTCTTCCCCTTCCCAAAGAGGTAAGAGCAGAATTGGATAAGATTGAGAAAGGTTGCCTTTTGAGATAATGAAGGAGTCCATCCTCTTCCCTTCCATAATTTGACAAAAAAGATACTTTTATGGCAGAATACTAATTGGCAGGAGAGATTCATTTTGTGATGAACGCCGAAGGGGCAAAACTCTCAGGCAAAAGGACTGCCAGGTTAAAAGATCTCTGGAGATATCCCTCTCTTGGAGGGAAACCGAAGGGTTAAATCTCTCAGGTAACAGGACAGGGGCAGGGATGCCCCTTTTTATTTTTGGATAAAATGGAATATAAAAATTTAGTTAATAAAAATTTATCTGCGATTGATACGGATACAGGTGCTATTATTGGTCTTGAGGAAGAAAGGCAAGAGAATAAAATTATTCTGATTCCTTCCGAAAGTATCTGTCCCAAACCGGTAAGAGAGGCATTGGGTTCTTGTTTTTCCAATATCTATGCGGAAGGTTATCCGGCTTTAAGAATGAGTCAAGAAGAGGAAAAACAACTCCTTGATTTTGACCGCCAACTTGCCTATTACCGCCGTTATGCCAATCAGCGTTTCTATAAGGG
Organism: bacterium; assembly: GCA_030630065.1. Classification (GTDB taxonomy): domain Bacteria; phylum Ratteibacteria; class UBA8468; order UBA8468; family UBA8468; genus DAOVNU01. The sequence goes on from DAOVNU010000031.1 coordinate 984, forward strand.
CTGTGAATACGCCGATTTTATTGAATCCTTAGCCAGGAAAAGAATTGCCCGGTGCTTTGCTACGGATAAAATAAAAGCGGAGGATATTTTTGTCAACGTCCAGCCACTTTCCGGGGCGGCAGCCAACAACAGCGTCTATGAGGCATTCTGCGAACCCGGGGATACGGTGATGGGTATGGCTCTGAGTGTTGGCGGACATTTAACGCACGGGAGCAGTGTTAACCGTTCCGGTAAAAGATATCGCATTGTTTCCTATGGGGTTGACCCGCAGAGCGAAAAGCTTGATTATCAAGAAATAGAAAAATTAGCTTTAAAATATAAACCAAAGATGCTTATTGCCGGTTATACCTCATATCCCTGGGCACCGGACTGGAAGAGATTCCGCGAGATTGCCGATAGATGCGGGGCTATACTTTTTGCCGACATTTCTCATCCGGCTGGCATGGTAATTACCGGTTTTTACCCAACCCCGGTTGGCTATGCTGACGTAATTACCTTTACTACGCATAAAACAATCTGTGGACCAAGAGCTGCGGTTATTCTAACTACCGAGAGGGAAAAAGCAAAAAAGATTGAGAGTAGCGTCTTTCCCGGAGAGCAGGGGGGGCCGCATGTCAATAAATTTGCAGCGATGGCGGTTGCTTTTGAGATTGCCCGGACCAAAGAATTTTACAATCTTCAGAAAAGGATTGTGGAAAATTGTAAAGTTTTAGCCGCCGCTTTACAGAATGAGGGCTTGAAATTGGCTTACGGAGGAACAAATACTCATCTTTTGGTGATTGATTTAAGAAACATCAGAGAAAACGGCTATTCGTTAAAGGGAGAGCCGGCATCCCGCATCCTGGACCTCGTCGGAATAGTAACGAATAAAAATACCATCCCCGGGGATATGGCTGCCGCGCAGGCAAGCGGTATACGATTGGGCACCCCCTGGGTTACGCAAAGAGGTTTTGGACCTTCAGAGATAAAAAAATTGGCTAAAATTATTGCGACTATTCTCAAGAACATTAGACCGTTTTTCTATATTGGTCTTAAAGGAAAATTGCCGAGAGGAAAGATTGATTTTGAGATTTTAGAGAAAGCAAAAGAAGATGTTAGGGCAATTATTGGAGATAAGAAATCTTCTTCTAAAAAGAACACTCCTTTGAGAATCTCCGGGGAAAGAGCCGAAACCTTTCTCCAGCAGGTTGTTACCTCAGACATTAGTTCTCTGAGAGTTGGAGAATCTTTACCGGGTTTAATTTTTAATGAAAAAGGTATTCTTCTTGATGCAATTACTTTAAAGAAAGAAAAAGAAAGCTTTCTTCTTCTCTGCAGTAATTCCCGGAAAATGGAATTAATAAAATCCTGGTTAGAAGGACTTTCTGACGGCTACATTATTTTTGATGAGGATATTCTCGCCAAAATCAATGGTCCGGTAATGATAAAAATAAGGGGTCAGGTCTCCACATTTGACAAAATTAAATTGAATGTAGCCAGAAAAGATATTAAAAACATTTATCAAAAATATCCTCATCTGTTTTGTTTATCCAAACCATATTTTATCGGGCAGAAAAGGTTAGGAAATTTCACCCTCCTCCCCATCCCCTCCCCTCAAGGGAGGGGGAAAGAAAGGAAGGAAATAAAGGAGCGAAGGAAGAAAACTCCTCTTTATCAAGAACATCTGAAAAGAAAAGCAAAGATGATTAATTTTGCCGGTTGGGAAATGCCCATTTTTTACAGGACTATTCTTGAAGAACATCAAGCGGTAAGAAAATCGGCTGGGCTTTTTGATATCGGGCATATGGGTATTATCGCTATCAAAGGCAAGGGAACAACCGATTTTTTAAACATCATTACTACCAATTATATCTGGTGGCTAAAAAACGGGGAGTCCTTTTACTCTTTTATTCTGGGGCGTGATGGTGAGGTGATGGATGATGTGATGGTCTATAAGAGAAGTCAAAATAACTATTTCCTGGTTTGCAATTGCCTCAATGAAGAGAAAATCTGGAGATGGCTGAACGCTGTTAATTCCAACAAAAAGGTTATCCTGAAAAATTTAAGGGGAGAGAAAACAATTTTAGCTTTGCAGGGACCGAATTCTTTAGCTATCCTAAAAAAAGTTATTGCCAAAAAAGATGTTAAAAAATTGGAGAAACTGGAGAAAAAGGGATTTATAGATACTGCTATCGCCGGGAAAAAAGTTACTATCGCTTCTACCGGCTATACCGGAGAGAAAATTGGCTTTGAACTTTATCTTTCTCCTGATAACAGCAGATTTATCTGGAATTTATTTTTAGCGGAGGGTAAAGGTTACGGAATGTTGCCCGTCGGCTTGGGAGCAAGGGACTCGCTCAGAATTGAGGCTATGCTCCCTCTCTATGGACATGAACTTGCCGGCAAATTTAATATTTCACCGATTGAAGCCGGTTTAGGATTTTATGTTAAATTTCATAAGCCCTATTTTGTTGGTAGAGAATCCCTATTGAAGAAAAAAATAAATAGAAAAATTGTTTCTTTTGAAATGTCAGAGAAAGCAATTCCCCGGGAAGGTTATCCTGTTATCTGCAAAGGCAAAAAAATTGGGGAGGTGACCAGCGGCACCTTTTCTCCTTACACTCAGAGATATATTGGCTTAGCCGCCGTAAGCCGGGAATGGGTGAGCGGTGCCGAAGAATTTGCCGTAGAGATTCGGGGAAAAAATTACAAAGCAAAAATTAAAGGAGAATAAAAATTAAAAAAGAGAATTTGAAGTATACGAAGACACATGAATGGGTTGGAGTTAGCGGAGATATTGCGACTATTGGTCTCAGCGATTTTGCGGTTAAGGAACTTAGCGACATCGTTTTTATTGAATTTGCCGAGGAGGGAAAAAAGATTAAGCGGGGTTCTCCCTTTGGCACGATTGAATCGGTAAAAGCCGCTTTTGATTTGAACAGTCCTGTTAGCGGAGAGGTAATAGAGGTTAACTCTGCCCTTTCCGACAATCTGAATTTACTGAAAGATGAGCCCTATGAAAAGGGTTGGTTAATCAAGGTGAAGATAGAGAACCCGGATGAACTAAAAGATTTGATGAACTTTGAGAAATACCAGGAATTCTTGAAAAAGTAGAAACTCCCTCACCTCTGGGTGTAAAACACAAAGAGAGGACTATTTCTGTAAGCGTGCCTTCATGACGACGAAGCGGGCATGGTGTCCCGTAGGGACGAGCGAGGAGGAATGAGAGTGAAGATTTCCTCGCCGGGGAAATCAAACGTGCCGCTGAAGAAGATAGTCCGAACGCACTATGGATTATATCCCCAATACCGATGAAGACAGGGCAAAGATGCTTTCCTCCCTTGGTCTTTCCTCCATTGAGGAATTATTTAGGGATATCCCCGGAGAACTTAAGCCAAAATCCTTTAGTTTGCCCTCCGGCAAATCCGAATTGGAGGTCTTGCAGTATCTTCAAAAATTAGCGGAGAAAAATAATAATAAACCTCTCTCTTTCCTGGGTGCAGGATTCTATGACCATTTTATCCCTCCGGCAGTAGAAGCGATAACCTCGCGCAGTGAATTTTATACCTCCTATACCCCTTACCAGCCGGAAATATCTCAGGGAATGCTGCAGGCACTCTATGAATATCAAACCGCTATTTCCGATTTAACCGGAATGGAGGTAGCCAATGCTTCCCTGTACGATGGAGGAACGGCTTTATATGAAGCAGCAATGATGGCTCTGCGGATAACCAAGCGAAAAAAAGTAATTGTTGGTGAAGGGGTAAACCCCATTTACAGGAGGATGCTGTCTTCCTATACCAAAAATTTAAATCTTGGGTTAAGAGAAATATCTACCTCTAAAGGTTTAGTTGACAGAGAGAAAATAAAAAGTGGATTAGACGAAGATACCGCCTGCCTTATTCTCCAAAATCCCAATTTTTTTGGCTGCCTTGATGATTTCAGCGATTTAGTGGAGTTTGCGCATAACAAAGGAGTTTTAGTTATTATTTCTGTTTACCCTATTTCTCTGGGAATTATAAAGAGTCCCGGGGAGATGGGAGCGGATATTGTTGTTGGCGAAGGGCAGAGTTTAGGACTTCCTCTTTCCTTTGGCGGACCTTATTTGGGTTTGATGGCTACCTTAAAAAAATATGTGCGTCAGATGCCCGGCAGAATTGTAGGGGAAACAACGGATAAAGAGAACAAAAGAGGTTTTGTTCTAACCTTACAGACCAGGGAACAGCATATCCGGAGAGAAAAGGCAACCTCCAATATCTGTTCCAACGAGACCCTTTGCGCTCTTTCTGCTCTGGTCTACTTATCCTTACTGGGTAAGGAAGGAATCAAGGAATTGGCAAATTTATGTAGAGATAAGACCTATTATTTACTAAAATCTCTCTCTAAAATAGGAATGAAAACAAAATTTTCCGCTCCTGTTTTTAATGAGTTTGTCATTGAACTCCCTCTGAATGCTGATACCATTATTAAAAAATTATTAAAAAAAGGAATTGTGGCGGGTTTCCCTCTCGGCAGATATTATCCGGAGATGAAGAATTGTTTATTGGTAGCACTGACTGAGAAACAGAGCAAAGAGGATATAGATTTATTTGTTAAAACTCTAAAGGAAATCAAGTGAAAATTATCTTTGAGAAAAGTGTCAAAGGGAGGAGAGCAGCGAGATTTAATTCTGATGTCCCGATTTCTCCAAAATTGCCAGATAATCTGAAAAAAGAAAAACAGGCAGAATTACCGGAGTTGGCCGAGATAGATATAATTCGCCATTTCACGAATCTTTCCCGGAACAACTTTGGTGTGGACAACAATTTCTATCCTCTTGGCTCTTGCACGATGAAATACAATCCCAAATTAGGCGAAATAATCGCCAGAGATGAGAGATTTTCTGGTTTGCATCCTATTCTTCCTCAGCTTCCCGAAGGGAATCTTCTCACTCAAGGTGCTTTAGAGGTAATCTACGAAACAGGAAGATTGCTCTCTGAAATTACCGGAATGGATGAATTTACCACTCAGCCATTGGCCGGTGCTCATGGTGAATTAACCGGAATGATGATTGTTTCCGCCTACCATAAGAAGAAAAGAAATAAAAAGACAAGGGTAATCATTCCTGATTCTGCCCATGGGACGAATCCGGCAAGTTCCGCTATCTGTGGCTATGAGGTAACAACCATTCCCACGAATAAAAATGGGGTGATGGATATCAAAAAATTTAAAAAGGAACTTAATAATGAAATAGCTGCCGTAATGCTTACCTGTCCTAATACTTTGGGTCTTTTTAATTCCGATATTGGAAAAATCTGTAAAATGGCACATTCTATGGATGCTTTAATGTATTATGACGGAGCAAACCTTAATGCGATTCTGGGTAAATGCAGACCCGGGGATATCGGTTTTGACATTGTTCATCTTAATCTGCATAAGACATTTGCTACTCCACACGGTGGTGGTGGTCCAGGAGCAGGACCTGTCGGAGTGAAGGAAAGTTTAAGAAAATTTCTCCCTATTTCCCAGGTGGTTAAAGGTTCCGACGGCAAATATTTCCTGAATTATAATCAACAAGATTCTATCGGTTACCTTGCTCCCTTCTACGGGAATTTTGCGGTGATTCTCAAGGCCTATATCTATCTTCTCACGCTGGGTAAGGAAGGGCTGATTAAGGTTGCCGAAAATGCTGTTCTTAATGCCAATTACCTTCTTGCTCAATTAAAAAAACATTATCACTTGCCCTATGACAGAACCTGCATGCATGAGTTTGTCATCTCGGCTAAAAGACAAAAGGAAAAAGGGGTGAGAACGTTGGACGTTGCCAAAAGATTGCTTGATTTTGGCTTTCATCCTCCCACTATCTATTTTCCGTTAATTGTGGAAGAAGCGATGATGATTGAACCAACCGAGACCGAATCCAAAGAAACCTTAGATAATTTTGCCGAAGCGATGATTAAAATTGCCAGAGAGGTGGAGGAGAATCCTAAAGTAGTAAAGACCGCTCCGCATAATTTGCTTATCTCGCGTTTAGATGAAGTCAAAGCCGCCAGAGAGTTGAACTTAAGATGGTAAAATGAAAAAGATTGGAATTTTAGGTGGGTTGGGACCGGAATCAACCGTTGCTTATTATGAGTACATCACCCGTAAGTACTACGAAAAATATGGCAATTATCGATATCCGGAGATAATTATTTATAGTGTCAGTTTTGAAGAGTTTATTGATCAAGAGTATAAAATGGCAGATAAAGTAAAAAATGCTATTATGAGTTTGCACAAAGCCGGAGCCGATTTTGTGGTGGCGGCTTGTAATTCGGTCCATATCGTTTATGAGCAGGTAGTGGATGAAATACCTATCCCCTGGATTAGCATCATTGATGCTGCCGCTGAAGAGATTCAAAAAGAACATCTCAAAAAAGTGGGTCTTTTGGGCACCATTTTCACGATGAGTAAGGATTTCTACAAAAAAGGGCTCTTTAAACAGGGAATTGAAGCGATTACCCCTGATGCAGATGACCAGAAGAGA
>DAOVNU010000194.1 GCA_030630065.1 bacterium
AACGTAATTATGCCTGATTTTACCCCTGAGAATTATCGTAAGAACTATCTTATCTACGACCATAAAATAAGGGTAGATTTGAAAAGAGCAAAAACAGTAATTTCCCAGGCAGGGAGAAAAATTTCTTCTGATAAAGGAGATTCATTGAAATGCAAAAAACCCCAAAAGGTTTCCGTCTGCAGATAGCCATTTTTGGCAGGAGAAACGTAGGAAAATCCTCGATACTTAATGCCCTTACCCGTCAGGACGTTTCTATCGTCTCTACCGTTGCCGGCACGACCACCGACCCGGTGGAAAAAGCGATGGAACTTCTTCCCATCGGCCCTGTTTTGTTTATTGATACCGCAGGATTAGATGATGTTGGAGCATTAGGAAGTTTGCGGATTAAAAAAACCTATAAAATTTTTGAACGTGCCGATATTATCCTTTTGGTTACCGAAGCAAATATCTGGGGGGACTATGAAGAAAAGATTTTAGATGAAGCAAGGAGAAGAAATACTCCCCTTCTAATTGTCCTTAATAAAATAGACCTTTTTGGTCCTGAGCAGGGAATTAAGGAGAAATTAAACAAAGAGAAAACTCCTTATGTTGAGACCTGTGCCCTGAAACAGGGCTGGGAGGTTACCTCCAAAATTAAAAGTGAACTTATTAAATTGTTGCCAGATGACTGGCTCATTCCTCCCCCGATTATTGCTGATTTAATTAATCAGGGCGATCTGGTTGTTCTGGTTATTCCCGTTGATAAAGAAGCACCCAAGGGAAGGATTATTTTACCTCAACAGCAGACCTTAAGAGAAATATTGGACAGAAAGGGCTCTGCCCTGGTAGTGAATGAGATAGAATTGCCAGAAGCAATCGCTAATTTAAAGAAAAAGCCGAAAATTGTAGTCACCGATTCCCAGGTTTTTAAAGAAGTTTTTGCTTCTACCCCGGAGGATATCTCGGTAACCAGTTTCTCTATCCTTTTTGCCCGCTGCAAAGGTGATTTAAAAGAATTGGTTAAGGGCGTAGAAAAAATAGATGATTTGAAACCAAAGGATAAAATCTTGATTGCCGAGGCCTGCACCCATCACCCAATCGGTGACGATATCGGACGGGTGAAAATTCCTAACTGGATTAGTCAGAGAATAGGAGGAAGAATAGATTTTGACGTTTTTTCGGGTCACGATTTCCCTTCCGACCTGAAAAAGTATAAACTAATTATCCATTGTGGTGCCTGCACCTTGAACCGTAAGGAAATGCTTTTCCGAATATTAAAGGCAAAAGAAAGACAGGTCCCTATCACCAATTACGGAATTGCTATCGCTTTTCTCCATAATGGGTTAGAAAGGTCCTTGCACCCCTTTAAATTATAAATAGGGACAGCGACCATTTTCAATATTTGATAAGTATGCGGGGTCTACCTTGGGATAGGAATGATGGTTAAAATCTTCCTTTGAGAACTTTGGTAATTTGTGAATGAAGACCTTTTTGACGGCCCATCTTTCTGTCGTAATAATGAACGAAAACAAAGGAAAGAGCAAGTCCAATAAATCCGCCGAAGATACTCATATGAGGATTAAACTTAGAACCGATGAGAGCGCCAGTAATTAATCCTATCACTGGCACTAAATAGAGCATGAAGACCGCTTTTAGAAAATCTTTGTCAGGAATCTCCACTTGCACTCTATCCCCTACTTTTACTCCTATCTAGGCTTCCACCTCTGTAACCATCATTCTGCCTGGATTTAAGGAACATAGTCCGCACCCTCGACA
>DAOVNU010000121.1 GCA_030630065.1 bacterium
ACCATCCGAATTTACCCATAATAATTGAGCATGTAGGCGGGTTTGCCTTCTTCTACGAAGCGCTTGCGGTATTACAAAACAACAAGAACTGTTATGCGGGAATAGCCCAGACACGCAATAAAAATATTCCCTGGCATCTTCCCTTAAAGCGGTTAAAGATTCTCCTGGAGATGATTGGAGCCGAGCGCATCATCTATGGTGCGGATTTTCCCTGGAATAGTTGCGCAGAGATTAAAGACGACATCCAATTTATTAATAACCTGGAGATAACCTCAGAGGCAAAGGAGAAAATTCTGGGAGGCAATATTGCCCGCTTGATTGCACCATAAACGTTCAAGGTCAGGAGACCTTTCCCACAAAGAATATTATGTGGGAGACATCTCCTGATGTCGACAAATCAAGCCCCTACAATAGATTTATCTTGAGAACCTTCAATTTGGTGGTTAAGGCACGATAACCTATTTTCTTTTTATAGTTTGTCTTGGCTTTGGTCTTAAAACTATACCCCTTCTTCCCCTTTTCCTGTTTCAAAACCTCGCAGGCAACCGTTACCTTTTTTAAATCCTCCTGTTTGAAAAGCGGCTCTTTTCCATCAGGGGTGAGGAGAAGAATATCATTAATCGTAATCTTATCGCCTTCTTTGGCATCTATCTTATCAACAATGAACTCTTCCCCTTCCTCTATTTTATACTGTCTCCCTTTAAACTTAACAATGGCATACATTTTTCTCCTTATTTTATTTATAAGTGGCTTCGCTTCTACGTGTTACATATACAATCGTAACCTTTCTTTCAGAAAAATTAAGTTGATATCCAATCCTGAAGTTCCCTTTTCTGATACGATAATGTGACCTCCTCCCTTTTTTAATCTTTTTTACTCCCGGAGGCAAGGGGTTGATTTTTAGGTCCTGGATATCCCTGTCAATTCTGCGCCATTCTTCTTTAGATATTTTTTTGGTATCTTTTGCCTCAACGCTTGGCTTAAAGATTAGAGTCCACATTAAAATCCTTGTTTCTTCATACGCGCATAAAATTCTTTCTCAGATAGAACCGGCTCATTCTCTCGGGCCTCAACGGTGGCAATATCTTCCTCATCCTCTTTTAACTCCTCTAATTTTTCTTGAATTGCTTCTGATACCAAATAACTTATTTTTAAGCCATGTCTTTGGCAGAATTTCTTTAAATCCCCGATTAGTGGCTTAGGAACTCTTACCCCTAAAAGCACCTTTTCCATTGTATATCACCTCCGTTAAAAAATGATAACATAAGTTAAAAAATTTGTCAACTCCTTACCCTGCATTGAACCCACACGCTGCTATTTTCAGCCAAGTACCGTTTCAATCATTTGCTGACAGTTCTGAAAAAATTTCTCGGACATATTGGGAATGTAGGGTGATGCAGTTGGGCAGACAATCAACCCTTTGTTGTCGTAAAAGGCATCTTCAATTAATGCAGATACTTGTGCACCAATCTCTTCTCTGCTTTTTTCATACATATCTGCTATCTGCACATTTCCCTCAATGCAAACTTTATCTTTAAGAACCGCTTTCGCCTCTTTAGCCAGGACATCCCCCATCGGAGGTGCTTCCAAAGGATGTAATACATCAATACCCATCTCAATAAAGTCCTGCAGAACCTTTTTTACCGAACCGTGACAATGGATATGGATACGACCGCTATTATTATGGATTAAATCTATAATCGGCTTATCATATCTGAAATTAAAATCGTGGAAGTCCTTCGGTGAATGCATGGGAGGAACAATGTATTCCTCACCCAACATAGAAAAAAATGGCCCGATACCCTCAGCAAAGAGAAACTTGACTAAATTTATCTTGATTTGCATTTCTCGTTCCATCAATTGATGAAGAACCTCGCGATTTTCCATACTCAACAGTGCAAATAGTTCTGAACCAAATAAGTCCACAACTACACCGGCAGGATTAACACCCAATGATACATCAACAATACCCCGTTCCCCTACCTCCTTGTTTAATTTGAAAAAGAAGGAGATATCCCCTTTAATCGTTGGTAGAGGTAGAGAAAGATATTTCTCAATATCGTGCTCTGTTTCCAGAAGATATTTTTTCATCAATCCCGGTTGCTTTTTTAATCCAATTAGCATCACCTTGGTCAACTTTCCCTTAGGTGTAAACATAGTCATTATTTGCTTCTCAAAATCATCCGAATACGGTTCCTGGGTAATTATTGTTTTATAATTGGGGACCAAACTCGCCGTCCAGGCATATTTAAGGTCACATTTTTTCGCTACCAATTTCCGGAATGGGTCATAAGTTTTATCCCCGCGAGGTATCCCCATCCGGAAATAAATCCCTGGTCTATCAATCTCTTGACGAAAGAAACAACGTTTGAGTCGCTCCCGTGATGTCAATGCTTTCATTATTTGTCCTCTCTCAGGAAATCATTTGCCTCTTTCAGTTTCTTTAATTCTTCGCTTAGGGATTTTTGTTTTTCTTTCTCCTCCAAAACCACCGCTTCGGGAGCTTTTTGCAAAAATCCCTTATTTTTTAATTTGGTTTCAACGAATCTTATCTCCTTTTCTGTCTTTTCAATTTCCCGATTAAGCCGTTTTTTCTCAATCTCTAAATCAATCACCTCTTTTAAGGGAAGAATAATCTCGGCTCCTTTAACCAGAGTTCTTGCCTGTAGTTTTTCCCGGGGGGAATTTTTCTCAATTTCTAATTTCTTCAGGCGACAAAGTGATTTCAGATAATGACTGTTCTCCTCAATAATTTTCTTTTCTTTCCTTTTTGCAACCAGGATAATGGTAATTTCCTGTGAGGGCTTAATGTGGAATCTTGCCCGTAAATCCCTGATGGCAACAATAACATTAATCAAGGTATCCATTTCGGCCAGGGAACTTTCATCAATAAGTTTTTTGTCAGGTTTTGGCCATTCCGCGGTCATAATACTCTCTGCTGAATTTTGAATTTTTCTCATCTTCTGCCAAATCTCTTCGGTGATAAAAGGGATGAAGGGGTGAAGCAAACGCAAACTGTTATCCAGCACATAAGTGAGAATAGAGAGATTTTTAACTTTTAACTCTACTTTTGCCATCTCCAAATACCAGTCACAGAACTGATGCCAGAAGAATTCATAAATAGAGTGCGCCGCCTCATTAAATCTAAAAGAATCCAGGGATTTGGTAACTCTTTCAATAAGTAAATTTAATTCGGTAAGAATCCACCGTTGCGGCAGGGAAAGAGACCTAAATTCGCAATTCGTAATTCGTAATTCGTAATTTTCTTCTTCAAGGTTCATCAAGATAAAACGAGAGGCATTCCAGATTTTGTTGCAAAAATTCCT
>DAOVNU010000039.1 GCA_030630065.1 bacterium
CACAGCTACCTGAGCCGCGAGATGATAAATAATATCAACCCCTTTAACCGATTCTCTTACCTTTTTTTCATCCCGTATATCGCCAATAATTACCTCTAAATTTTCTTTAAGCCCCTTCAACCATCTAAGATTCTTTTCCGTCCCTTCCCTGGAAAGGTTATCAAAAATCCTGACCCTTTTTCCCTTTTTAAGCAAAAATGCCGCCAAATTCGTCCCGATAAATCCCGCCCCACCGGTAACCAAAATTCTCTTATCCATAATTTTATTGATGCCTCTAAATCCGTGGACTTATTCTGATGAGTTCATTCAATGTGATGAAAATATGCTTCCATCCTACCTTTGATTTACCGGCTCGTCTTGGTAAATGGGGTACACCAATTTCTTTGATTCGATAACCTTCTTTTTTGGCTTTTAATAGGATTTCGGTATCAACGAAGAAGAATTTTGAATCAATTTTTATCCTGTCAAATAACTCCTTGGGAAATAGTTTGAATGGACAGCTTATATCCTTCACCCACAGATTGAAGATAAATCCTATTAAAAAATGATAGACCCTGCTGGCAAAGATTCTCATCATAGAATCTTTACGACCTTGTCTGTATCCAATAATAATTCTATCATTTTTCGCCCAGGGTAAAAATTTTTCTATCTCGTGAAGGTTTTGCTGACCATCGGCATCGGTATAGAAGATGAATTCTTTGGTAGAATTTTCAAACCCTGAAGCAAGGGCTGCTCCTTTTCCTTTATTCTTTTTATGGTTAATAATCTTTATATCATTATATTTCAGAACCAGGGAACTTAATATCTCCGCACTTCTATCGGTACTTCCATCATTTACAACGATTATCTCATAATCATTACAATATTCAGGTATTATTGACAGCGCCTGGGTGATAACATACTCTATGGTTGCTTCTTCGTTATAACAGGGAAAAAGAATGGTTAATCCTCTCATTTCATTTTTTCTTTAATATAATAAATGTTGGGGTAATGAACTCAAAAGGGCTACAAAGTTGAAATCTTTTTTGAGGAAAAATCCCCCATAAAGGAGGGATGATTTCGAATCTTTTCATAATTCTAAAATCTTTCGCTTTCAAAAGTAGGGAGGTGGCATCATTGACCAAAGGTTTCCCGGTAAAGAATGATAATGGGTTAAAATATCCCCAGTCATCGGAAACAAGAATACAATAATCAATATCTTCATTAAGCAATTTTTGGAATGGTCCGGTTTTCAGCACATACTTCCTGGGATTTATAGCAGGCATACGATAAATCACCGGGTATTTAGCCATACCAATTTTTGCTCCCCGGGGAATATTTTTCTCTATCCAATAGGACGTCTTCATTCGGATATCACTATTTTTTGCAATCCATTCAAAAGAAAGGATATAGCAAAATGCTGTGCCGACTATCGCAAAAATCAGGATTGATTTAGTAAATATGGATATTTTCTTTTTAAGAATAGTAGCATCAAAGAAATTTCCCGACAAAATTGCCAAGAAGGGAAGACCGGGAAGCCAATAGGTATCAAATCCCGGTTTGGACAGGAACATAAAGAAAACAAAAGGAACAACCCCGGAAAGAAGGAAAAATTCCTTGAAGGTATGTCTCCCCAGAGCAAAGAAAAAAGAACTTAATAAAAGGAGAGAGAGTAAAGGGGAGAAGGAATAAAGAAATGCAGTAATGGGATAGTAAAGAGAAGATTTTATAAAATGGTAAAGTAAAGGCGATTTAGCAGTTGCCGCTCCCGCAATCCAGCGAAAATCATGCAGGAAACGGGAAAAATGAATCAGGGTGTAGGGGGAGGTAAAAAAGAAGGCAAAGAGAGATGAAAATCCTGCGATTAAAGGGAGGAAAATTTTTCTAAATCCTTTTTGGCTGATAAAATGAGCCGTAATTACCGGAATTAGGGCAAGAATGCCCGGGTATTTGGAGCCCATTGCCAGTCCCGCTGCAATCCCACTCAAAATATAATATTTTAATCTTTTTGTCTCAATGATGGAAAGAGCAAAATAGAAGGAGAGGGTCGCCCAGAAAATAGCAGGGATATCCGGTTTGATGAAATGGGACTGGATGACAAACAAAGGAGCGACCGCTAAAAAGAGAGCGGCAAGTAACCCTACCCGCTTATTGTAAATTCTTGCCCCGATAAGATAAACCAAAAATACAGTTAAAAGTGCAAAAAAGACGACAACCATCCTACCAGCCAGATATAGATTAGCAAATTCATTCGGATTGCTCAGATAGAAAAAAATATTCTGTTTTAAGGGAAAAAGATGGAGAAGACCGCCCAGAAAAATTCCTGCTCCTATCTGATAACTAAAGAATGGGGGATAGATATACTTTTTAGTATCAAAATCGAGTTTCCCGGGCTTCATATGGCTAAGATTTTTCAAGATAAATTCTTCATCAGGATGGTAACTTCTGAGAATATCAAAATAACAGGTAAGAGAAGCAATTTCCTTCTTCTGGGAAGGGGCAATAAATTCTGACCTCTGCCATCTCCCCTCTGCCATAACCCTTTTAATTCTTTCATCAGGTACCTTTCCCGATATTTTTGCCCTTTCCTTATTAGGCAGACCAAAACGAATTCCATAAAGATTGAGAAAAAGAGAAAGAAATAAAATCAGAATAATCGGAATTTTTTTAATCATTTTTAAACCTATATTTAATCAAGACCCAGACCGCAATAAACCAGTCCCTTAACCTGATTTTTTTACCTTCTTTAAGCGTGCGTGAGGTAGTATTGATGGGTATTTCTTTAATCTTTATCCCTCTTTTTGCAATCTTGGCCGTTACCTCCGGGCAGAATTCAAAGCCCTTACATTTTAAATTTAAACTTTTTAAAAGAGTTGTCTTGAACACTTTATAGCAGGTTGGCTCATCGGTAATTTTAGCCCGGTAGAGCAAATTAGTCAAAATGCTTAAAGTTCTTCCCCCGAGATAAAAGGACCATCCGGACGGAGAATCGGGTTTAGGGTTTTTGCCCAGAACCCTGGAACCATAGACCACCGATATTTTCTCTTTTACGATTGGCTCTATTAAGCGATGGTAATCCTCAGGATTATATTCCAAATCAGCATCCTGAATAATCACAATATCCTCGGTCACCTCCTTTAAACCGGTACGAATTGCTTCTCCTTTTCCGGATTTTCTACCGCGGCAAACCAGTTTAATTTCATTATCGTCATCTTTCTGTTTAAGGACATCTTTTAAAATATCTTTAGTTCTATCGGTAGAGCCATCTTCAACAATGATAATTTCTTTCTTTAAATTAACCGCCTTTACTCTCCTGATAATTTCGGCAATTGTTCTTTCCTCATTATAGACCGGAATAATCACAGATAATTTCATAATTAACCTTCGTTCTTAAAACGGATGATTTTTTGTAAAACAAAGGGCCGTAGAAATGGCAATTTTCTGATATTATCTATTCTAAAATTATTTTGTTTGATTCTTTGAATAATTTGGGTAATATCGCGGTAATGTTCGCTGGCTGGTCCCTTAACCTGAGAAAAGGTTCCTTTCAGGAGAAAACGGCATAACTTGTAAAAAACCGTTTCCGTAGGACCGCTTACAATCAAAATTCCCCCATTTTTTAAAACCCTCTTTATTTCCTTCATTGCCTGCTCAAGTTTCCAGATATGTTCCAGGACATCAAGAGCAAACACAAAATCGAAATGATCATCCGGGAAAGGCAAACTGCATATATCGCCTACCAGAAAGGTGCAGCCAGGCAGCTTGATATTCCTGACTCCTGAATAAATGTCAACTCCAAAACCATGCCAGTTTTTATGCTTCAAACTTAATTCCTTCAAGAGATAGCCATTACCACAACCAACATCTAAAACTCGATTACCTTTCTTTAAGTGAATCAGAACCAGGGCAATTCGGATACGTCTCCAGAATAGATAACGCACCAAAGGAATTCGGCTCCGATATTCAGGGACTATCTCTTCCGATCCTCTCCTCATTTTATTTTTTGAACTATCTCCTGCAAACCTTTTCCGGCAATCGCCAGTACCAACGGCATAATCGGAATTCGATAGCGGGCAACAGTCATAAGAAACATATGAACGAAGGTTAAATAAAGAATTGCCACCAAAGGTATAAAGATTCTCCTCTCTTTTTCTATAAAGGAAAAGAATATTCCGAAAAGAAAGAAAAGGAGAAGGGTATAGTAAAATGTAAAGATTAATGCTTTTTGCAAATTTTTTCCTTCCAGGATCCTTTTCCCTCCAGGAATTTGCAGCCAGAATCTTCTCAATTTTTTTACACACAAGAGCAGATAACCCCCTGGATTTCTTTTGATATTTTTTATCGCCTCCCGAAAATATTTTTTCTCTGCATCTCTCGGAGAAAGCCCTTTAACCAGATTTTCAGCATCACTTGGGTCCTTATAGTTCCAATCACCATTCCAGGGTAGATAACTGCCTGCCCAGAAATTCAAGCTCCCCGAGGTTGTTATCGGGATAAACTGCCTGAAAACCAGATAATTCCTCGCTGTCCAGGGAAGAATAATCACTGCCATCCCCAGAGAGAAAATTAGCACAAAAATAAGGTTTTGCAGTCGTTTCTTGAAGAATAACAATAGAGCAAGCAAAAGAAAAAATGGGAAAAATAAAGTAACCGGTCGACAAAGAGTTGATAACCCTAAAAAAATACCCCCTGCTATCCAGTTTTTTATTTTTTTATCTTTCCAGGCCTTCATTAACAAAATCACGGAAATTGTCAGCAAAAATGTGCCCAGGGTTTCGGTTAAGATGTAGGAATTTGAGGCAATAAGGGAAGGGCAGATAATCGCCGCCGCCGCTCCTAAAATCGCTGCTTTCTCGTTCTTAAAAATTCTCTTTCCAATCAAATAAACAAAGAGACAGATTATAGCCCCCAGGATGCTCTGGATAATCCTTACCGCTAAAAAATTATGACCGAAAATTAGATATACAAAAGAGAGGAAGAGAGGATAGAGAGGAGCGCGATTTATCAGGTCAGGGGGAAATCCTGTTCCACTGATAATGCTCAATGCACATCGGTCATATTGGCAGGCATCCGGTGCAGGTAAAGGAAGAATCAATACAAAAATAATTCTGACCAGAAGAGCGGTTAAAAATATCGTAATAAAAACTTTTTTTTCAGAATTCATTTCAATTCTCATTTTTTCCAAGCAATGAAATTTCCCAATACCAGATAGTCCATATTACTTCTTTTGAAGGAAAGAATTGCATCCTCCGGGGTACAAACAATCGGCTCTCCTTTCAGATTAAAGGAGGTATTCAAAAGCACGGGAACCCCTGTAATTTTCTGGAATTCTTTGAGTAACTCCCAGAAAAGCGGATTGGTTTGCCTGTTCACTGTCTGAACTCTGGCGGTACCATCTATATGGACTACCGCAGGAATCATGGTCATCTTAGAAGGTTTGACCCTGTACACCAGGAGCATAAAAGGGGAAATATCCGTTTTCATTTCAAAGTATTCATTTGCATTCTCCTCCAGGACCGCCGGAGCAAAGGGGCGGAATGAGGCACGAAATTTTACCCTTTTGTTTAAAACGTCTTTCATCTCTTTCTTGCGTGGGTCGGCTAATATACTTCTATTTCCCAGAGCCCTTGGTCCCCATTCCATTCTTCCCTGAAACCACCCGATAATCTTCCCCTGGGATAAGAATCCGGCGGACTCGCCTATAATATTTTCTTCGCAGCGAAAAGAAAGCCCTGAACTTTGCAAAGCCGTCTGACATTGAGAAGACGTGAATTCCGGACCCCAGTAGGCATGCTCCATCTGGAAAGAGCGGTTTCTATTCAAGAGAACATTATAAATGTATAAAGCACAACCCAGAGACGTTCCCGCATCAAAAGATGCGGGCTGGATATAGAGACGTTTAAATGGGGTATTTTCCAGTATCTTTCCGTTCATTGCACTATTCAGGGCTACCCCGCCTGCCATCGTTAAATTCTCACATTTAGTTTTCTTATAAAGATGCCTTAAGATATGAAAAATGCTTTCTTCCAAAATTTTCTGACAGCTTGCCGCAATGTCAACAAAACGTTGCTTTAAAATATCTTCTCCTTTAACATAAGCCGGTCCGAATAATTCTTCAAACTTCTTAGAGTACCATCTGTCCCTTCCCCAATGATGGATAAAATAATCTAAGTCAAGTTTAAACCCTCCGTGAGGAAGAAGGATAACAATCTGCTTAAATTTATCGTAATAGCGTGGTTTCCCGTAGGAAGCCAAGCCCATCACCTGGTATTCATCGGCATTGGGCTGAAAACCCAAATACTGAGTAATTGCAGCATAAAGAATCCCTAAGGAATGAGGATATTTAATGGTTGATAATTCAGAGATTTGATTACCCTCACCTTTGCCAAAATAGGTGGAATGAATCTCCCCGGCAAGGTCCACCGAAAGGATAGCCGCTTCCTCAAAAGGAGAAACAAGAAAGGTGCTGGCGGCATGCGCCAAATGGTGAGGGATAAAATAAAATTTATTTCTATATCCCAGATTTTTGAGAACAGAAGCGATAGCAAGATGGGATTTCCATATTCTAACCGTTCCCCGCGGTATCTGATGATGACCTAAAAAGGACAAGGTGTGCGGTAGATATCTTAAGCCAATGAAAATTCTTCGGGGAATTCCCAACCATGGCCTCCAGTAAAATCCAATATGCTGAATTTCTTTTAGAGAGATTTTTTCTTTCTCCAGGCAGAAATTGAGGGACTGCACAGGAAAATTCCCATCATACTTAATTCTACTGAACCTTTCCTCCTCAGCAGCAGCAATTAACTGACCATCCTTAACCAAAGAAACCGAAGCATTATGAAGGTGACAGTTTAGTCCTAAAATATACATTATTTTATTGATTTGCTCAAAGTTCGGTAAATTTCATCGTTCCTTCTTACCATCATTTCTACAGTGAAATCCTGCTCTATCTTTTTTCTGCCGGCAATACCCATATTTCTTGCCCTCTCTCCATTTTGTAACAGGATAAGGATTGC
>DAOVNU010000107.1 GCA_030630065.1 bacterium
GCAAATTAACCGAGGCAATGCTTAAAAGTAAAATCATTGCTTTTGCTTATGAGACAGTGCAGAAGGATGATGATTCCTTGCCTCTTCTGTTTCCGATGAGTGAGATTGCCGGCAAACTTGCTTCCCAGGAGGGAGCCAAATATCTGGAGAAACCATCCGGAGGAAAGGGCGTCCTTTTAGGAGGGGTTCCCGGTGTTGCCCCCGGGAATGTGCTGATTATTGGCGGAGGAACTGTTGGGGAAAATGCGGCTATTGTTGCCGCTGGAATGGGGGCTGACGTAGTTCTCCTGGATATCAACGTTGAACGATTGCGTCATCTCAGAGAGGTTCTACCGGCTAACGTTAAATTTGTTTATTCTAACCAGGCGACAATAGAGAAATATCTGAAAAGAGCCGATTTGGTGATTGGTGCGGTGCTTATCCCTGGGGCAAAGGCGCCCCAACTTATCACTAAAGAGATGTTAAAGTTGATGGAGCCGGGGACAGTTTTGGTGGATGTTGCCATTGACCAGGGTGGTTGTTTTGAAACCAGTAAACCAACTACGCATAAAGAGCCCACCTATACCGTTGATGGTATTCTTCATTACTGTGTCGCCAATATTCCGGGTGCGGTCGCCAGAACCTCCACCTTTGCTCTGGGTAATGCCACGGCTCCCTATCTTTTTCTTTTAGCCGAAAAAGGGATTAAAGTAATTGAAGGAAATACAGCATTGAGAGGAGGTCTCTCTTTGTTTAAGGGAAAGGTTACTTCCGAAGAATTAGCAAGAACGTTCAATATACCATATACCCCTCTCCTCCATCCTCCCCCTCAAAGGGGGAGGAGATAGTGGGGGTGTAATTTAAAGTAGGTGATAAGCCGGGTTTTGTTTACCCGCCAATGAATGTTGACGGACAGGGATGGTCATTTCTCTGGGATGCCCATTGCTGGACACCTCAAGCGGCCTACCCGAGAGATATAGTTGCGGGGGAATCTCTCATACTTGGCCTTGCTCCGGATGGGGTTTACCTTGCTCCGCCAGTCACCCGGCGGACGGTGAGCTCTTACCTCGCCATTGCACCCTTATCCGCCATTGATTTAGTGGCGGACGGTATCTTTTCTGTGGCACTTTCCTTCCCCTCACAGGGAGCCGTAATTAGCGGCCGTCCTTCCCGCTGGAGCCCGGACTTTCCTCCCCCCTTCGCTCTTTCGAGCTATGGAGAGTAACCATTTCACCTACTTCAAAATGGCAGCATTGGCTAAACGGTCTGCCTCTTTATTTTCCGAGTGATTAATCTGTAGAAATTCTATCTTTTTAAAATTTTTCTTTAGATGCCGGGCTAAAAGAAATAACTGGGAGAGTAAATTATCCTTAACCCGATAAATTCCTTTCATCTGCTTGAGAACAAGTTCACTGTCACTATAAAGGGAAACCCTGTCCGCTTTTAGAATTAGGGCCTCCTGCAGTCCATAGATTAGGGCAAGATATTCGGCAACGTTGTTGGTGGCAATTCCGATATATTCGCTAACCTTTTTAATAACAGAACCTTGCTGGTCATAAATTATTATTCCAATACCGGCTTTTCCGGGGTTACCTTTTGCCGCACCATCGATGTAGACGGTAAATTCTTTCATTGTTCTGCTAAATATAGAATTGTGCTGCAATTCTCACAGAGAACGAAATCCTTTCCTTTCTTCACGTTTTCCACCACAGTAGAAGGAAGTTTCATAAAGCAACCGGAGCAGGTTCCATCCTTAATCTGAGCGATTACTAAACCATTTTTCTTAGTTTTTCTGACCCTCTCGTAGAGAGAAAGTGCAGCTTCAGCAATGTCTACTGCAAGAAGTTTTCTCCTGCCTTCTTCTTCCCTAAGTTGAGATTTCAAAGTTTCCATCTCTGCGGCTGCCTCTTTCTTTTTCTCCAAGAATTTTTCATTTGCTTCCTTGAGCAGGATTTGTTCCTTTTCCTCATCTCGGCGAAGAGTATCCTGTTCACTCATCATTTCTAAAATTTTACTTTCCTTCAGGGAATTTTCTTTCTTTGCTTCTTCAATCTCGTGCAGGAAGACAGTGTATTCCTTATTTGTCTTGGCTTCATTCAGCTGGAGTTGAAACTTCTTTATCTGTTCCTCCTTTTCCTGTAACTCAAGTTCCAGTTTTCTCTGGGCTAATTCTGCATTTTGAATTATCTTTTTCTTTTCTTCTACTTCTTTCTTTTTCTCTTCTGCTTCTCCCTGCAACCGGGCAACTCCTAATGGCAGGGCATCAAGCCTGTTTTTTAAAACAAGAATTTTGAGGTCATATTCCTGCAATTTCTGCAAATGAGCAATCTCTTCTGCTACCATTATTTGACGTAATATAACATAATTTTTTTCAACAGTCAACATATGTTATCCTATAAGAGAGATGAAAAAACTTTTTAGTTTAAAGGTGTTTAAATTAAAGGGGAGGAAATTCTGGCTGCGGAGTCCGGTGACCAGAATTAAAGAAAGCAGGAAGATTTACCGCAGAGCGCGGGAAAAGGAAAGGTTGCGCCGAGAAGAATAAGTGGGCGATGCTGGGTTTGAACCAGCGACTTCTACCGTGTGAGGGTAGCACTCTCCCGCTGAGTTAATCGCCCTCTTAAATAAAAATATATCAGTAAATCCCCGAAAAGTCAAGCCCTATTTGACATCCCCAAAGGGTGTATGCTATACTCCTTGTTATTAAAGGAAAGAGGGGGTGATAAAAGAAAATGAATAAAGGAGAATTAATTGAAGCAATTGCCAAAGTAACCTGCACCAAGGCAGAGGCAGCCAAGGCACTGGATACTACTCTGACTGCAATCAAAGGTTCCTTGAAGAAAGGTAAGCCGGTTACCTTAATCGGTTTTGGTACCTTTAAGATATCTAAGAGAAAGGCAAGGATCGGCAGGAATCCTCAGACCGGCAGACCCCTCAAGATTAAAGCTAAGAAGGTTCCCGTCTTTAAAGCCGGAGCAGCATTGAAGAAAGCCGTAAAATAAATAAGTAGAGGGGGTCAGGTCTTGACATTTGACAAAACCTGACCCCTTTATTTTCTTTATGAAAAGGGCAATTGTTTTACTTTCCGGGGGAATTGACTCCTCAACCACTCTTTACCTGGTTCAGCGTAAAGGGTATAAACCTACCTGTTTGGTTTTTGATTATCATCAGCGGCACAGAAGAGAAATAAAATCGGCTAAAAAAATTGCCCAAAGTATAAAAGCGGATTATAAAATATTAAAAATTTCCTTACCCGAATCTAAAAGTTCTCTCCTGAACCCAAACATACCTCTTAAATCTGGAAAGAAAAAAATTCCTCTCACCTATGTCCCGGCAAGGAACATAATATTTCTGTCCTATGCCGTTTCCTATGCGGAAAGTTCCGGAATTTCTGCAATATTTATCGGGGCAAATCAGATAGATTACAGCGGTTATCCTGACTGCCGTGAGACATTTATTTCTGCCTTCAACGAGGTGATTAAGGAAGGAACCAGAAGAAAAAATATCAAGGTAATTGCTCCTCTAATTAAGATGACCAAAGGAGAAATCATTAAATTGGGGATGAAATTAAAGGTTCCCTATCATCTCACCTGGTCCTGCTATGCCGGGGGTGAAAAGCCCTGCCTTAAATGTGATTCCTGCAAATTCCGTCTTAAAGGATTTAAAGAGATGGGAATAAA
>DAOVNU010000087.1 GCA_030630065.1 bacterium
TCGTTTTAGTGTATAAAAACTATAGGAGAGAAAGGAAAAAATGAGGTTAAGAACTCCAGTATGCAAAATATGCCGTAGGAAGGGGGTAAAACTTTTTCTCAAAGGAGAAAAATGTAAAACGAGCTGTCCTTTAGATAAGGAGAAGAAAAAATCCTTTTTCTCTTCCAGAAAATCTCGTTTTCGGAAAAGGGTCTCTGAATATTGGTTCCAACTGCAAGAAAAGGAAAAGGTGCGTAATTTCTACGGTCTCAGTGAACGCCAATTGCGAGGTTGCTTTCGGCTCGCTGAGAAAAAATCGGGAATTGTCGGAGAAGAATTCCTTTTACTTTTGGAGAAACGGCTTGACAACGTTGTCTATGGTTTACGCATCACTCCCAGCAGGAGAATGGTACGGCAGATTATTAATCATGGGGGTATCTTCGTGAATAATCATCGAGTTGATCGTCCTTCCTATCAGGTAAAAGTGAATGATACTATTGCTCTAAGGACTAAAAGTAAACTTTATGTGCGGTTAAAGGAAGCGGTGAAAAAGGAAAAAAAAGAGGAGAGATTAACCTGGTTAGAATTTGACCCGGATACATTGTCGGCAAAGGTGACAAGATTACCGGCACGAGCCGATGTTACTATTCCCGTTACCGAGCAACTCATTGTTGATTTCTATTCAAAGTGAGGAGGAATAATGGAGTTTAAAAAAGTTGATTTCGGATTGCCCAAAAAAATTATGTGGGAAGAATCTACCTATTGTCCTTATTATGGTAGATTATTTATCGAGCCATTAGAACGTGGTTATGGGGTTACCGTTGGCAATGCCCTGCGCAGGGTTCTTCTTTCTTCTATTCCCGGGGTGGCGATAACTTCAGTAAAGATAGATGGAGTAGCCCATGAGTTCAGCACCATTTCCGGGGTGAAGGAGGATTTAGTTCAGGTTATTCTTAATCTTAAACAGGTTGTGTTAAAGAGCGATATGGAGAATCTTCCCCAGACAGTCAGAGTGAAAATTACGGAGAAGAAAGAGGTCCTGGCATCCGACCTCTTCTCTCATTCCAATTTTGTAGTTCTAAACCCAAACCTCCATATTACTACTCAGGGTAAAAAAGTTGTCTTGAATCTTGAACTGAAGGTTTCGGCAGGTTTTGGTTATCAACCGGCAGCAAAGCAGGAACAGGATAAAATCGGGACCATTCCTATCGATGCTCTTTTTTCTCCCGTAACAAAGAGTACTCATCATGTGGAAAATACAAGAGTTGGTCAGAGAGTTGATTATGAAAAATTGATTATGGAAATTTGGACGAATGGAGCGGTTAAGCCGAGGGAAGCAATAAATTATGCGGCCAATTTTTTGGCAGGGCATTTTTCACTTCTGGAAAAACAACAGGAACTTTCTCAATCCATAAAGGAACTAAAATTGCCCGGACGGGTTTATAATATTTTAATTTCGGCCAAGGTTGAGACCTTAGCCGATTTTATCGATCTTTCCCAAAAAGATTTAGAGAAGATAGGAAAGATTGGGGAGAAATCTTTAGAAAAAATAAAGAAAGTCAGGAATAAATTGGGATATCCTTTATAAATTTAAAATTTAATTATGCGGCACAGAAAAGGAAAGAAAAAACTTAATCGGTCAAGTAGTTCCCGCAAAGCCCTTTTGTGCAATCTACTGAAATCTTTTTTTCGTTACGAGCGAATCAGGACTACCGCACCGAGAGCAAAGGAGTTGGTGAAGATTGCAGAGCATTTAATTACCCTTGCAGGGGAAGACAAAGTTTCGAATCGACGTTATGCTTTTTCTTATCTTCAGGATAAAAGTATTGTAGGCAAACTCTTCAAAACAATTGGTCCGAGAAATTTGCAGAGAAAAGGCGGCTATAGCCGTACCTATAAGATTCCTTCACGAAGTGGCGATGCTGCCCCGCTGGTCCTCATCCAATTACTATAAGAGGCTTGGTGTTAAACCAATAGGAATATCTTATGCGTATCGGAGTCATTTCTACTTACCCACCGATTGAATGCGGAATTGCTTCCTATACCAAATATCTGGTCGATGCTCTCCGTCCCTTAGGCAACGAGGTCTACATTGTCAGTCCCTTCGGGGCAGAAGGAAAGATGGTATTTCCCGTTTTTCATTTTGCCGATTCCGACCTGCCTGAAAAAATTTTCCACAGAATGAGTAAGTTTACCCCTGATATCGTCCACATCCAGCATGAGTACGGACTTTTTGGAGACCGACCCGGACTAAATTTCCTTCCTCTACTCTATAAATTTAAGATAGCAAAAGTCCCCGTAATTATTACCCTGCATTCTGTCTATGAGGACTTTAGCGAAGAGCAAAAGATAATTTTGCGAGGATTGCTTCCTGCGGCCGACGGAATAATCGTTCATGAAGAATATCAAAAAGAGGTTATCCTCAAAAGAATAGGTAAATACAAGAATATCTTTGTTATCCCTCACGGAGTGAGAGAAATTAATCTAATTGCGCAGAGCAAAGAGAAAATTGGTTTATGCGAAGAAGATAAAGCAGTTCTTTTAGCCGGTTATTTCAGGCCGGTTAAAAGGTTTGAACAAATTGTGAAAATATTTCCTGAGATTGTTAAAAAAGAAAAGAAAGCAATTTTAGTTATTGCCAGCAAGATGCGCACGCACGATTTTGCGGAAGAGCGAAAAATGTTCTTTCAATTAATAGATGAATCACCTGTGGCTGATAGAATAAAAATTCTGAGAGGACAGTTTCCCCAGGAGACCTTTGATACCATTTTATCTGCCGCCGATGTTATTCCTTTACCTTACTCAGAAGGTGCACAAAGCGGTTTTATGGCTCAGTGTCTGGCTTTGGGCAGACCTGTGGTCGTTTCTCCGGATGTCAGAGCAACCAGGGAGTTGGTAGAAAAAAGTAACTGTGGTTTTGTGGCTCAGAACGATGAGGAATTTATAGATTCTATCGTTAAAATTTTAAAGGATGAAGAATTGGCTAAAAAACTGACGGAAAATGCTCTCAATTATGTGCGCAAAAATTTATCCTGGAATCTCATTGCCCAAAAAACAACGGATGCCTACCAGAAACTTATTCCTCCTCTCCCTACCAGGTCCAAAGTTATCCACCTCCCTTGACAAAATGGAACTGCGAAGGATTGAGGATGGGAATAAAGATTAAAGAGTCCCTAAACAACTGGAAAGATAAGAATAAATATTGGCAATTGGAAGTAGCTATCCCCTTTTCAGCGTTCCAAGAGATAGTTCCCCCCAAAGAGAGAAAATAGGTGGCTCTTTACACTCTGCCGCTATGACTACTCAGTCTATCTAAAAGAAGGAGTAGAACTTTTTGCTACTACTAAACTTTCAAAAGCAAATTTTCACTCTTGAAAAAAAATGTGAAAGAAAGGAGGTTAATAAAATGTGGTATGAGTTTTTAAGTATCCGACCATACCAGTTGATGTGCATCGTTTGTAAAATTGGAGAAGGATTTACGTCGGACCTCAAAGATAAAAGGTTAAATGAAATTCTAAAGAAGGTAAGGGAAAACCCTGATATGCCGGTAACCCTTCGCTGCAATGTGGAGGGTATTTATCGCTATCAGAATCCAGGCAAGGACGAAGATACTCCTGAAGGTAAACTTTTTAATATTAAAAGAGACCTGGACATTCTCCAGAAACTGGGGTTAGTTCCTGGCTCAACACGTCCTGCCAGAGACTTATTTCACTGCCTACTTAATAAAACATTACCACTGCGAAAGGAATTTGTGGCTGTGGTAAAGATAGAGCGAAGGTATGGAAGGGCTGTCCCAAAGCTGAAGCCGGTTTTTATGAAAGAGGCTGTGCAAAGGGAATAGAGGCTATTTTTTCTCCTCGCAGTGAGGACGAAAAAAATCGTGCCAAAAAGAAATCTTCAAAATTAATGTATAATACGGAAAAATTATTAATTAGGCCACACCACCTTTTATGTATGACCTGTTTTTATGGAGGCAGAGAAAAGATTGTCCCCATTAAAGAAGATAATCTTTTTGAAGCTATAGATATCATCCAGAAAAATCCGAATATTCCTATAACTCTTAAGCAAGGGTGTTGTATGATTTGCCCTCCCTGCGCTTCATATGACCCTGAGACTGATTGCTGCACCGGAGCAAATGGTATGGGGCTGAGAGACCAGAAAAAAGATTTGGATGTTTTGCAGAAACTTAACCTTAAATATGGAGATACAATACCGGCAAGAAAACTGTTCAATCTGATTTTTGAGAAAATCCATTCAACCAAGGAGATTTGTGGGTGGGGAGACGGTATTGTGCGCGCTCCTGAGTGGAGCATCTGTGGTGGTGAAAAAAGTGGTAGTGAGGATGAAAATTACAAAAAAGGAAGAAAAGCAAGTCTTGGCTTTTTAAACGGGACGAGGTAAAAACCTCACGCTACACTCA
>DAOVNU010000027.1 GCA_030630065.1 bacterium
ACAACCACCACCTCCACCTCCATCCGATACGTCAGCAGATACAATGCCTCCTGGTGGAGGCGGGGGAGATTCCCCGGATTTCCCTTCTTCATAGGAAGGAGTTCTGCCCAGATTATAATTAGCCACATCTCCTTCTGCAGAATAACCTCTCTCTACAACAGCTCTAACCTCAATATGAGGGACAATCAGGCTAATGTCATCCCCAGTTTTATTATAGACAAAGCAACCGTGCATTGGCACAAGATTTATGACTGCATAATAGTCGCCATTATTCCAGAACCAGGCAACATCGCCGCAAAGACGATTGTCTACATTAGCCGGGTATACATCATATCCATCAGTAACTTCAACATCATTCCAGGCGACCGCAAAGTTAAAGGGGCAGGCAATCTGATTCCAGCCCGGCGCCAGAAGAATTTCATAATCCCGGGTATTGTTATAGTCGTAAACACAACCGGTGCTGTGGATGGTGACATTGTCTCGGCTAATCAACCAGACAGAATTTCCAACTATCGGCTCTCCCGGATCAGGACCCATATCATTACTTGAAGCTCCCTCCTCATACACTCCCTCATCCGATTCCCAGTGGAAGCATCTCCATTGGGTATTATCATAGGGACCTAAGTAATCCCCTAAAACAGCACTCATCCTTGTATCCGCTGGCTCCACCGGTGTGGAAATCATCGTGTAAGCGGCAACCGTTGTGCCGCCGGGGATAAAGCGCTCAACGGAAGTATCTGCCGGGGCTGGATTTGCCATTTTTTCGTAGGAAACATCGGTATCACTTTCTACTCCCTCCTTAATTGCAGTTACCAGAACAAAGTAGGTGTCAGTATTGGTGAGGCCATCAAGTGTTGTCCAGTAGCAGCTACCATCTACTATCTGTGAATCGCTATACGTCCATCCGGAGGAGGTAGCATAGTAAATCTTATAATTACTCACTTCCCCGTTATTATCATTCCAGGAAACCTCAATTGCCTCGTCTCTTACCCGAAGTTGTACATGGTCAGGCGGGTATATTCCCACTGGTGCCTGCAAAAGGGTGGTTTCCAGAAGAAGGAAAATTCCGACAACAATACTTAAAATATATTTTTTCATTTCCTTTATCCCTCTAGGGGACTGTGATTCCGCCCCCTGGTGGCCGCGGTGGTCCCGGGAGAGGTTCAGGCGGAGGAAGTTGGTTGATAATCTCTTCCTGGGGTGGTTTCTCCTCGGTAACCGAGCCGCTTGACCCGGTAAACTTTTCCAGCCATTTTTTCCAGAATCCTTCACCGCCGCGCTTTAGTCCGGTAAGTAATTTTTTCATCTCTCCCGGACTAAGGCGATAGGCAGAACCCGGGGCTTTCCCCTTGAATATTTTAAGGGCAAAGTTTTTGCCCAATATTTGGCTGCCAATCCCGCCGATATCCCCTACATCAATCTCGCCTTCTAAAACCAGCACCGTGGTCACTCCTCTTGAGACCACCCAAACGATAAAGTTGGTTCCTCTTGCCCCAGCCACTGCGGTAGGCGTCTTAATCTCATAGAGAGAATCCTTGCTGGCTTTGGTCAAAATCGTTCTTACCTTGCCCAGGGTCAAATTGAAACTTGCCTCTCTTTTCTTTTCCTTTTTCTCGTAAAGGAATTTCTCGATAGAGATTTTTGTTCTATTCCCTATTGTCAGGACAGAACCGTCAATAAAGAGAATCTTCATCCGGGAACCTCCCCTGGTGATGATGGTATCATCAGGATAAATCCGGGATAAGAGAGCAACGGGAATCGTTTTTCCCTGACGGATGATTTTAGCGCTTCCCTCCATTATCACAACCTTACCTACCGCTTCTTCTTGCGCAGACAAGAAAGAGGAACAAAGAAAAAATGCACTAAACAGAATACTAACCGCAATAATAATTCTTCCTATTTTCATTTTCCCTCCAAATTTCAGAAACTGAATTCTGTTCTCAATGAATAGATACTGCGGTGATAATTACAATTTGCAATGTTAGAATCATCATCAATATAGGTATAGCCAAGAGAAAGATTAAGGGACTTATTGAGTTTTTGCGTAAGAGCAAGGTTGTAGGTCATCTCATAATCCTTCCTCTTTTGATTGTACACACTATCAACGTTCTTATACCGGATCGGATTGTAGATAAAACCCAATTTTAGTTTGAGATTCTCCGTTAAAGGGCAGAGACCGCTTAGTAGAAGATAATGACCGCCGTAATCCCAGTTTCTTCCTCTGGCATCATTGTCTTCGTAACTGTAGCCGACCTTTAGATAACCATTGTTTTTAAAGAAAAAGTATTGATTTATCCCGAAGATATTGTTGCCTGCATCCTGGCTGGTTGCTCCGGGGATGCTTTGCAGGTAATCCTTATTCTGGAACTGATAGTAGAACTGGGTTAGTTTATTTTCCTGGATAAAATTGGCGGTGGGGATAATGGAGTGGATGGCAAGATACTCATTTTTCGCAAGGTAGTAATAGTTATAGGAGTACTGGAGACGAAATCTCCAGGGTTCTTTTTTGACGCAACCACGGAGACCAACAGTATGTCCTTGAAGGTTATAATCGGTCAATTTCTGGTGCCAACTCTGATAAAATTTGTAGAAGGTGTCAAGTTCCAGGGGCTCCTTAATTGCTTTATACTCCAGATTCAAGTCAAAAACTCCGCGCCAGTCCTCCTGGTCGGAGATTGCGGTTGCTACACCCGAAGGATTGAGCACAACGTTGTCATCATACTCCATCCCAAACCTTCCGGAGATAGCCCATTTTTT
The DNA here is from genome assembly GCA_030630065.1 of bacterium. Taxonomy (GTDB): domain Bacteria; phylum Ratteibacteria; class UBA8468; order UBA8468; family UBA8468; genus DAOVNU01. Next base: position 2,758 of record DAOVNU010000027.1, read on the forward strand.
TTCTGCGGCTATTTCCTCAGATGCTTTCTCGCGCATCTCTGCGATTAAGACCTCAGTTGCTCCTTTCAATTCCGGGTCAAGTTCAACCGCTTTCTGCAGGCATTCTTCCGCTTTTTGCATATCCCCTAAATAGAAATAGCAGTTGCCTAAATAATAATAGGCATTAGCATCTTCCGGGTTTAGTTTTAGTGCTTTCTCAAATTGCCGGGCCGCTTTTCGGTAATTTTTCTGCGCAAAGGCAGATGAACCTTCAGAAAAATAGTTCTCTGCCGATTTTGCTGCTTCTGCTCTTCCGGAAAAGAACAATAAACCGCTCACAATTAATAAAAGAACCAATCCTGTTTTCTTCATATTTTTATTATACCATATTTACCGGTTCCATCTCAACCTTAACCTTCAAAACAACTTCTGCTGTTCCTCATCTCCCAGCGGGATTTCAATCTTTCCGTATTCCCCATCGTATCCCGGGGAGAGATTTACCTTTTCTTTTCTTACCCTGATTATTGCCCGGGCAATGTCAACGGGAAGATTCCCTTTCAGTTCCTCTTCCGAGATTTCCAAAAGCACCTTGAATTCAGAGCCCATCTGATTAATGATTTGTAAATACCGGTTCTGAACCGTCTTGGACTTTACCCCCTTTTTTAAAACAGAGGCAATGATTTGCTCCAGAGGAATAAGGTGCTTGCAAGGAATTACTCCTTCAGGAATAAACCCTTTTTCTCTATCGGCTAAATCGACCACTCTGTGCATCACGCCAATGGTAACCTCTCTTCCGCAAACCGGACAGCGATTTTCATTTTTCTTCGCTTCATCAGGAGAAAGGCAACTCTTGCAATTGCGGTGACCGTCAAAATGGTATTTTCCTTCCTCGGGAAAATATTCTACCGTGAACAGAAATTGCTCCTTATCCTTGTCTTCCAGAACTTTCTTTATCTCTAAATAATTAAGAGATTCCTTAAAAACGTTTGCCTCCCGACCAATACGACCAGGGGAGTGAGCATCGGAGTTGGAAACAAGAGCATAGCCATCAAGCCCCGAGAGCCGCCAGTTCATCGGAGGGTCGCTGGAAAGTCCGGTTTCCAGGGCAAAGATATTTTCTGTCTGCTTCCCGTAACATTCGGAAATATGGTTAAATCCGGAATTTGCTCCGAAGAGAGAGAAATGGGGTGTCCAGATATGGGCGGGAATGACAAAACCGGCACTATCGGTGTCCTTGACCATTTTTACCAATTCCTCTGCTTCTAAATGAAGAATTGGTCTGCCGTCACTTCCCAGTTCCCCGAACCTTTCCAGTTTTTGATTCAGTTTAAAGACCCTCTCCAGGGAGGGGAAGAAGATGACATTGTGAATTTTTTTAACCCTTCCTTTTTTGGTGAAGATATTGCAGACCTCTGATGTAAGGATGAATTTAATCCCATTATGTTCGTAGACCCCTTTGTCGGTTAACCTTAGTTTTCTCTTTAACTCCTCAAACCAGATGGGGTGAGTGAAGTCCCCTGTACCCAGAAGATTAATTCCTTTTCTCTTTGCCCAGAGAGAAAGGTTTTCCAAATCCATAGACGGAGAGGTTGCCCGGGAATATTTGGAATGAATGTGAAAATCGCAGATAAACATTATTCTTTTAAGGCAAAGTAAAGGTCCTGAAATAATTTCTTTTTGACTCCCGGAGAGGGCTTTAATTTTTCTGGAGTGATTTTAATTTCTTCCTGGGAGTTCCTGAGCATAAATTTGACATACCCAATCTCCTGGAAGAATCCGGTTAGTCCTGTTCTAATCCCGTAACTCAAGCAATAGTTGCCCGGAGGCAATTTTGTTCTTAAGTAGCATCTCCCCTTGCCAATATGGGAGAGGTTGCCGGGAAGGTAAAGGGCTTTTACCACCTTTCTTGTTTTTGTATCCAAGACCGGCTCTCCGGCAAGCCGCATTCGTGTTGGGTCAGAACCCCAACTGCCGCTGCAGGTTATGTTTAAGGAAAGAGATTCTTTTTGTCCATCAACAAGAATTTCTTTGCAGAAAGGATATTGCAGAGTTCCGAAGAGAAAATCTTCCGGAATAACAATCCTTCTCTCTTCTCCTGGCTCATCCGTCCACCAGGGCTCTTCCAATTCGGAGAACTGTCTGTAAGAAAAATGCCTCTTGTCCTCGTCAAAAGTGCTATCAATCGCCCACCATTGTCGGGAAAAGAAAACCTGACAGAAAGCATGACCGGATTCTCCTTTATACTTAAAATCGGAGAGGATACGCGCCGGGATTTCTACCGCTCTTAACATTGCTACCGTCAAGGCGGCGGCATCATTGCAGACAGCTTTTTTTGCCTGAAAAAGAGCGGCGATACTGCTGCGGTCAAAACTGCCGCTTGCCGGAACCCCTAATTCCCATTTCTCAAAACTACCGACATCATACTCCTTGGAACTTCCCACCCAGTTAGCGATGGCTTCCGCTTTCTTTCCGTCATTTGACCATTTTTTAGCAATCTCCCTTGCTTTCTCTACCAAAGGTTGATAGTCAACCGCCTCTAAATATTCGGTAGGTTCATCGGAGGCAAAAAGATTATAAATTTTTATATCTTCTGCCTTTAAATTAGAAGAAAAAAATAAAAAAATCAATAAATAATAATAACCGAGTCGCTTTTTATGCCAATCCATGGTTTTTTTCTGCTTCCCGAACGAATAATCTTAACGGCGAGATTTCCCTCTTTGGGGAGAGAGGACTTGCCTATCCTGATTGTAAACGGGACCCCGCTTTTAACCTTTTTTCTTAAATTCCTGACAATAGAATAATCCCAGTTCTCTTCCTCTCGTATACCCCCTCTAATGTCGGCACTCACATACCTTCTACTCTTTATTTTTCCCACACTGACCAGGACGTCAGTGGAACTTTCCGTCTCCTTACCATCCTTGCTTACTTTAATTACCAGAAGGACAATCCCTATTTCAACTCTTTTTTTAATCTCCTTTTTGTTCAAACCGGTAAAGGTCCATCTTCCGTATCTCCCATCCGCACCATTTAACCAGCAGTATTCCTGATACCATTCCCCGTCCGACCTGAAACTATAAGGAGAAATTTCTTCTGCGGAAATAACCCGGGACAAACTCAAAATCAGAATCAAAAAAACAAGGGGGTCAGGTCTCCACATTTGACAAAATCTCATTTATCTCCGTTCTTTTTTATTGGTAATTGCTAAGAGCATCGTTACCACTGCCATCAGGAAAAGCCATCTGCTAACACTGGGCAAAATCTCATTAACCGTATCTACCATCTGGTAGGTATTCAAAAGAGAAATACCTTTTGCGACCAATGTCAAAGTAACCAGGAACCAGAGAAAAATAGCAATCTGTCTTTTATCCTTAATCGAGCGCAGGAAAGAGCAGATAATGAGTACCCAGAAAAACCAGGAAATTCTCTGCCAGTTATCCAGAGAACAAAGATAGGAGAAAGTGCCGATGAAGGGCTCAAAAATATAATGGGACTTCGTGTAGAATTTCTTCGGATAAGTAATAACCCTGAATCTTGAAACCTCCCTTTTCCGTAAGGCCTCAAGGATTGTCTTCTTGTGTGCTTTTTTATTTAGTTTCTGCCGATTATCCATCCTGAACCCTGTCCAGACATCACAGAAACTACCCCAGCCGTGCCAGTTACTTCCCCCCACCATTACTAAATTATACTTTTTGCAGAGGGTAATTATCTCTTTTTTTAATTTCGGTTTAAGGGGACGGGAGGAGTAACCGGCAATCTCAAACCCGTCAACCCCGGTTTTAGCCAACTCCTCCAGGGATAATGGCGGTTTTCTCTTTCCCCAGAAATGGGGAACAATTACCGCCCCTTTCTGCCGGTGCACCGCTTTTACCAAATCGGATAAACTTTCATATCGGTTTTTATCTATGTCCTTTTTAATTCCCAAAGCGTTAATGTGACTCCCGTTGAAATTAATCTCCTGTCCGGCAATGACGAAGCCATCGATAGAATTCTTCCGGAGCATCTCTTCCTGGGCAAGCGGAGCCGCCCCAATCCAGTTATGTTCCGTTATTGCCCAACCATCAAAGCCGCAATTAAGATGCCAGAGGATACTTCTCTCCAGAGTAGCGCTTCCATCGTGGGAATAAATGGTATGAGAATGCAGGTCAAGGAAAATCTCATTCGGGTTTTTCGTGTTAAGCGAATATTGCGGCAGGGGAAAGAGGAAAAGGTAAAGAACAAAAAGTAGAAAGGAAACAATGATGACAATTATTCCGCGCAATAAACTTAAGCATTTTTTAAGAGGCGGGGTCCTCAATTTGACAAAACCAACAATAAGCCAGATGGCTAAAAGCCAGATTAGCCAGGAGGAAAGTTGTAATTTTGGTTCGGCAAAATTGTAAAAATAAAAGGGGAAATCAAGAAACGGAGCAAAAATCTTTGCCGAGAGCGGGGCGGTGAGATGAACGTTTTTTGCCCTCAGCCCTGTCTCGGCATTAATTAATTCTCTTGAAGAATGAGGTAAAAAGAAAAGGACAAGAAGACCGGCAAGAATAACAATCAACCACCAAATCCTCTTCTTTTTCATTTTATTCGTCATTGCAATAATTTTCTCAATTCCTGATACAATTCCTCCAGGGACTGCGAAATGACATTTGTTTTCGCAATGAGCGGCATAAAATTGGTGTCCCCATTCCAGCGCGGGACAAGATGGATGTGCAGGTGTCCGGGGAAACCGGCTCCGGCAACCTTTCCTGAATTAATCCCGATATTAAAGCCCCCAGATTTTAAGGTTTTCTTTATAATTTTAACAGAAAGATTGACTAATTTCCACAATTCCATTACTTCTTTCTCTTTAAGTTGAGAAATTTCCTTAATGTGGCGATAGGGAGCAAGCATCAAATGCCCGTTATTGTAAGGGAATTTATTCA
>DAOVNU010000036.1 GCA_030630065.1 bacterium
AGATGCTCTCCTGCAAATCACCTTCCTTTCGCTTAATTTCATCTGTCCAACTAGATTTTCCACCGGGACCTTCTCCTCTCCGCTATAAGCGGGGTTATAACCTTCGGCAAAGGTCTGGGTATGGTTCTCTTTTTGAGCAATTACGATGACATCCACCAAGATTCCGGGAATCTTAACCAGCCAGGGATTTAAATTGCTTCCCGGGATAACCCTTTCTACCTGAACGATAACGATACCTCCTGAGTTTTTGGCAGCTTGTGCCATTGACAGTACCTCCAAACTTCCCGCCTCCTTTTCCATAGTTACGTTTCCCCTGCTATCAGCCGTAGTTCCTCTTAACAGAGCCACATCAATGGGAAATGTTTTGTAAAATAGCCACTCCCTGCCATTCAATTGAATTAACTTTACCAAATCTTCCTTTGTTTTGCTATTTAACTTACCCCCCTCAAATCTCGGATCGACAAAGGTATACAGACCCACATGGGTAATTGTTCCCGGCTTCCCCGCAGCAATATCCCTATAGAGATGGGAAATCACTCCTTGCGGGAAATTGTAGGCCTCAATTTTATTCTGGAGGGCTAAATTACTTAACTCTGGCACAAGATTCCAATGACCTCCAACCACTCTTTTAACCAGTCCTTCATGCGCAAGATGATTGAGGCCACGGGTTTTTCCATCTCCCTGACCAGCGGCATAGACCAGGGTTAAATCACGTGGCCTTCCGCTTTCCAGAAATCTCTTTTCTAAAAATAGTGTCAGTTCTTCCGGATGTCCGTTACCCACAAAACCACCGGTAGCTACCGTAACTCCATCTTTGATTAATTTTACTGCTTCTTCCGTGCTTTTAACCTTTCCTGACATTATTTTGAGACAACCCCTTACATATATAAACCACCGTTTATATGAATGGTTTGACCGGTAATGTAGGAGGCCTCGTCGGAAACCAAAAAAACTACTAACTGCCCAATATCATCAGGGGTTCCAAATCTGCCCATCGGGATTTGTTGTAATATACGAGATTTAATTTCTTCCGGTATCTTCTTCAACATTTCCGTTTGAATAAAGCCAGGGGCAATTGCATTCACGGTTATCCCTTTTCGCGCCACTTCACGAGCTATAGATTTAACGAAGCCCATAATACCCGCCTTACTTGCCGCATAGTTACTCTGCCCGATATTACCCGTTTGTCCAATAATAGAAGAAATACTGATAATCCGACCGTATCCGGCCTCGCGCATATAGTTGATTGCGGTTCTGACACAATTAAAAACACCGGTAAGGTTTACTCCGATTACTTCGTCCCAGTCCTTCTTCCGCATTTTTTTAAGAGTTACATCACGTACAATTCCTGCATTATTGACCAATATCTCTATCTTCCCATATTCCTTAACTATTTGCGTTACCATCTTCTGTACTTCTTTCTCGCAGGATACATCCGCCTGAAGGAGCAAACTTTTACTACCCATATTTTTTACTCTTTCCGCTACTTCTTTTGCTTGTTTAAAATTTATCCCTTCATCATCCGCCACATAATTAATGCCTACCCAGGCGCCTTCTTGGGCTAATGCCAGGACAATTGCTCTTCCAATGCCCCGGGAGCCACCGGTGACCAGAGCAACTCTATTTTTTAATTTCATTTACCTCCTACAAACTTGGCGATTAAATCGCCGACCTCCTTGGTGGAGAGGCCCATCCTGCCGGCCTGCAAACTTTTGATGTGGCCTTCACCGGTTGATTTCATTATTGCCTTCTCTATTGCCTTGGCGGCTTCCTCTTCACCCAGAGTTTCCAGCATCATTCCTCCGGCGGCAATAGTTGCCAGGGGGCAAATCACATTTTTGCCGGTATATTTTGGGGCGCTGCCGTGAATCGGCTCAAACATACTCACCCCTTGCGGGTTGATGTTGCCCCCGGCGGCTATACCTAATCCGCCTTGAGTCACTGCGGCTAAATCGGTGATAATATCACCAAAAAGGTTAGGGGTGACAATCACGTCAAACCATTCCGGATTTTTCACCATCCACATACAGGTTGCATCCACAAAAGCAAGACCCTGCTTGATGTCAGGATATTCTTTCCCTACTTCTACAAAAGTTCTTCTCCACAGGTCACCTTCGTAGACGAGAACGTTTGCCTTATCGCAAAGGGTAAGTTCATTTTTTTTGTTTCTTTTTTTGGTGAGTTGGTAAGCATAACGAATGCATCTTTCTGCCCCTTTGCGGGTATTGATGCCTTCCTGGATGGCAATTTCGTCTGGAGTTCCTTTCTTAAAAAATCCGCCCACACCGCAGTAGGCGCCTTCGGTATTCTCCCGCACAACGGAATAGTCAATGTCCTCGGGCCCTTTGTTTGCTAAAGGTGTGTCAATTCCGGGATACAACTTTACCGGGCGGAGGTTAATGTATTGGTCCAGAGCAAACCTTATCTTTAATAAAAGCCCGCCCTCTAAAATTCCGGTCTTTACGTCGGGATGCCCCACCGCTCCCAGGTAAATGGCATCTAACCGCTTAAATTCTTCAAGAGCGGAATCGGGAAGAATCTCGCCTGTTTTCAGGTAACGTTCCCCGCCGAAATCATAATCAATAAAATCATATTTTAGATTAAATTTTTCTCCGGCAACCCTTAAAACCTTTAAGCCCTCCTGAATAATCTCAGGACCAACTCCGTCACCAGGGAGCACTCCTATCTTATATTTTTCTTTACCCATTTCATCAAACCTCCGTTCTGAATAATCTCCTGAATAAATTGGGGAAATTTATCCATAGTGAATTTCTTCTTTTGAGAAAGGTTCTCAATAATTCCTTTCTTAAAATCAATGCTTAAAAGGTTGTTTTCTTTACAAAATCTGAAAATGTCTTTTTCGATGATTGGCAATCCAATATTGATACAGTTGCGCAGAAAAATTCTGGCAAAACTTTTGGCAATAACACAGGAAATTCCCGCGCCTTTAATCGCAAGAGCGGCATGCTCCCTGGAGGAACCGCAGCCGAAGTTCTCCCCGGCAACGATGATATCGCCTTTTTTCACTCTCCCGGGAAATTCCGGATTAACGTCCTCCAGACAATGCCTTCCCAATTCTTTTTCATCTGAGGTGACTAAATACTTCGCTGGAATAATCTCATCGGTGTTGATATTATTGCCAAATTTCCAGACCCTTCCCTTACTCTGCATTCTCATCCGTTTTATAGAGCATAATGATTGAATTTCTGTTTAGTCCCATAAACTTTGGCTTCCCGATGACCTTATTATCCTGCTTCGTATAAATAGTGGCATTGTTAATGGGGATAAAGCCCTTGGTTGTTGCGTTAAGAAAATCAGAGAGTCGTCCTCCCTTAAACATATGGATTGTCCCCTCAATGCGGTGATTAGGGATAAAAATTGTCACCTTTACTTCTTCCTGGTCTTCTAACATAATATTTTCTCCTATTTTATTTTTTTATTTCCCCGGACCGGCAATTCTACCTTTTATTGCCGATGCGGCAGCCACAGCCGGATTGCTGAGATAAACTTTACTTTTAGGGCTGCCCATCCTTCCCACAAAATTTCTGTTTGTCGTAGAAATGCAGACCTCATCCTCGGCAAGGACTCCCATATGTCCGCCGAGACAGGGGCCACAGGTGGGGGTACTGACAACACAGTTTGCTTTGATAAATGTCTCAATCAAGCCCTCTTTTAATGCCTGCAGATATATTTTTTGCGTTGCCGGAATAATAATTGTCCGCACCTTGACTTCTTTTCCTTTCATAATAGAGGCAGCGGTTCTTAAATCGGAAATTCTCCCATTGGTGCAGGAGCCGATTACCACCTGGTCAATGAGGACTCTGCCTACCCTGCTGATTGGTTTGCTGTTGCTTGGCAGAGGAGGGAAAGCAACCTGTGGCTCGATTTTGCTGACATCATACTCCCTCACCTCGGCATAGTTGGCTCCTGGGTCACTCTTAAACAGGGAGTGGAGAGTGGAGAGTGGAGAGTGGAGATATTCGTATGTAATCTCGTCCGGTGCAATAATGCCGTTTTTAGCGCCGGCTTCAATTGCCATATTGCACATTGTAAGACGACTATCCATCGCTAAATTCTTGATTACCTCACCGGTGAATTCCATTGCCTTATAATGTGCCCCGTCTACACCGATGTCACCAATGGTGTGCAGAATAAGGTCCTTTCCGCTGACCCATTTTGGCAATTTTCCGTAATAGACCAACTTAATTGTCTCCGGCACCTTGAACCAGCATTTGCCGGTAATGAAGGCAGCGGCTAAATCGGTACTGCCAATTCCTGCGGAGAAAGCCCCCAGGGCTCCATAGGTGCAGGTATGGGAATCGGCTCCGACAACTAAGTTTCCCGGGGAGACCAGACCCTGTTCAGGAATAAGGGCATGCTCAATCCCCATCCGTCCGAGTTCATAGTAATGGGCAATTTTATGCTTTCGGGCAAATAGTTTTAATCTTTTCGCCAGCCGCGCACTTTCTAAATCCTTTGCCGGGGAAAAATGGTCGGGAACAAGGACAATTTTTTCCGGGTCAAAAACCTTTTTACCACCCGCTTTTTTAAACTCTTCAATCGCGGTGGGCGCCGTAATGTCGTTGCCCAGAGCCAGGTCAACGTCCGCTAAGATAAAATCCCCGGGGACTACCTCTTTTTTATTCGTATGTCCCGCTAAAATCTTCTCGGTAATCGTCATTTTTTTATTGCCAGGTAGCGATTGATGGCATTAAGGTATGCCTTAGCGCTTGCCTCAATGATGTCGGTACTTACCGCCCTGCCCGACATAATTTCCTTTTTAATCTTTAATTTTACGGAAACCTCTCCCAGGGCATCCTTTCCCGATGTTACCGATTTGATTTTATAGTCAAGTAGGACTGTTTTTAAGCCAACCATTCTGTCAATGGTACGGTAGACAGCGTCCACAGGGCCATCCCCGCAAGAGGCATCCTCTAAGATTTTATCCTTTTTCCCGAGTTTAACGGTGGCGGTAGGAACTGTCTTTGTCCCTGAACTGGTATGCAGATAAAGAAGCGTATAAATTTTGGTTAAGGGAGTTGTTTCCTCTTCCAGGATAGCAATGAGGTCGGAATCCGTAATCTCTTTTTTCTTATCGGCTAACCTTTTGAAACGAATAAAAATTTTCTCTAACTCTTTTTCTTTGAGACGATAACCAAGTTCTTCTATATGTTTCACAAAAGCATGTCTTCCCGAATGTTTACCGAGAACAAGTTCACTCCCTTTCAAACCAATCTTTTTAGGGTCGATGATTTCATAAGTGGTTCTTTTTTTCAATATTCCATCCTGGTGGATACCCGCTTCATGCCGGAAGGCGTTTTCTCCTACGATTGCTTTGTTCATCTGAACGGAAATACCGGTGAGAGAGCTGACCAATTTACTGGCAGAATGGATTTCGGAAATACGAATATTTGTTTTTTTCCCGAGAATGTCTTCTCTTGTTTTCAGAACCATCACAATCTCTTCAAGGGCGGCGTTGCCTGCCCTTTCTCCAATGCCATTTACCGTGCATTCTACCTGAGTTGCGCCATTCTCAATGGCGGAGAGAGAATTGGCTACCGCCAATCCCAAATCATTGTGGCAATGGATACTGATGGTAATCTTTTTGGGTAGGTTTTCCCTGATGTAAGCAATCAGTTTACCAAATTCATCAGGCATTGCATAGCCAACGGTATCCGGGATATTAATCGTAGTAGCCCCGGCATCTACGACCGCTTTTGCTACCTTGAGCAGAAATTCCGGCTCGGTTCTGCTGGCATCCTCAGGAGAGAATTCTATGTCCTTAATAAATTTCCGGGCATAGGAAACGGAATCTTTTGCTAACTTAAGAATTTCATCCTGAGCTTTGTGAAATTTATATTTCAGATGAATCTCGCTGGTGGCGATGAAGATATGAATTCTTGACTTAAAAGCAGGTTTTAAGGCAGAAATTGCCCGGTCAATGTCCTCTTTCCTTGAACGGGATAAAGCGGCAATTGTTGGACCCTTGATTTTTTTGGCAACTAACTTTACTGCCTCAAAATCGTCCTCAGAAGATATAGGGAATCCCGCCTCAATAATATCAACCTTAAGTTTGGCTAACTGTTGGGCAACCCTTAGTTTTTGCTCTTTGGTTAAACTTGCTCCCGGGGACTGCTCCCCATCTCGTAGAGTCGTATCAAAAATCTTAATCAATTTCTTTTCCATTATTTTGTAATAATATCATATTTGAGGGGAGATTGGCAAACCCTTTTAAATACGGTAGAATGTAGAGAAAATAAAAAATAGATAAAAATGCAGAATAGAGAATTAGAGTCATTCCGTTATTGGAGAAAGAGGGTCTTTGCTACTTTGTGGATTACCTACGGAGCTTTTTATTTGTGTCGGGTTAATCTTTCCATTGCTTTGCCCGGGATAATGAAAGAATTTGGGTATTCCAGGACAGATGTCGGGCTCATCGGAAGTATCCTCTTCATCACTTATGGCATTGGGCAGTTTATCAATGGACAATTAGGCGATAAATTTGGGGCAAGAAAACTTATCACCCTGGGCATTGTTGTCTCTGCTATCCTGAATCTCGTCTTTGGCTTTAGCAAAACTTTTCTGGCGATGGCAATTATCTGGGGACTGAATGGTTATTTTCAATCTATGGGTTGGTCGCCGAGCATTAAAACATTAGCTAACTGGTTCCCCACGAGGGTCCGAGGAAAAATCTCAGGATTATATGGATCCAGTTTTCAGATTGGTAACGTTGTTGCCTGGTTACTTACAGGGTATCTTTGCTCTCGGTTTGGCTGGAGGTCTGTATTCTGGGTTCCGGCGCTTCTCTTTCTAATTTGTGGAATTCAATTTTATAAAAACTGTAGGAATTCACCGGAAGACGTTGGACTTCCTCCCATAGAGGAATATGAGAGAAGAAAACAATTGTCCATTCCCAATGAGGCAGAGCAAATTGGCAAAGAAACTTTTGACAGGGATGAACATCTTGGTTTTTGTTTCACTCTCAAGCAAACCATTGGCAATTCAAAACTATGGAGAGTTGGCGTATCTTATCTTTTTCTTGGTCTTGTCAGTTATGGATTCCTCTACTGGG
>DAOVNU010000188.1 GCA_030630065.1 bacterium
AGTTTTTGTTGTTTTGTAATACCGCAAGCGCTTCGTAGAAGAAGGCAAACCCGCCTACATGCTCAATTATTATGGGTAAATTCGGATGGTTCTGGGCTACCTCATCCAACAGTATTGGCCTATATTTCTTCAGATACCAGCCGTGGACCCCGGTATGAAAAAGCACGGGAATCTTTAGTTCTTCGGCGGTACTATAAAATTCTTCGGCGGACGGGTCATTGATTTGAAATTTCTGAACCACAGGATGGAATTTGGCGCCAACAAAACCCAGAGATATGTATTTTCTCAATTTTTTAGTCGCATCCTTCTCGGTCGGCACAATAGTCACAAAAGGGTATAGATTTTTCTCTTTCCGAATCTCTTTAAGCAGCCATTCATTACCGTCAATGGAGTCAAAGACAGAGTTGCCATCAAGTAAAGCAAAGACGATTGCTTTCTCTGCTCCTAATTTTTCCAGGCAACTTTTTAAAGCAGGGATTGTTCCCTTTTCCTTTGCCCACCCGTTCTCCAGGATGCTTTTCGGGAAAACGTGGCAGTGGTTAATAAATAGATTCATTTTATTATTTCCTTTCCATTATTTTATCCATTGCATTAGAGATGTCAACCGGCAATTGCTCGGGATGGAATTTATAGGGGAAATATTCGGCGGTGAGATAGCCGTCATAGCCAATCTCTTTGAAGGCAGCCATTACTTCAGGCCAGTTGACATCTCCCTCCAATAAATTGACAAATCCGTCCAGAGTCCCCACGGAAGTTCTGAAATCTTTGAGATGAACCTTCTTGATTCTTTTCCCTAAGACCCTAATCCAGTGCTCAGGGTATCCGTAGAGAAGAACGTTGCCGACATCAAAATATCCCTGCACATATTCCTCATCTATCTCATCAATGAAGTTTCTCATCTCTGTTGGACTTAAAAGAAACTTATTCCAGACGTTCTCCACCCCAAGATAAACCTGATGCTCTTTGGCAAACGGAGCCAACTCCTTTAATACCTCCTGGGATTTTTTATAGACCTTATCATAGGGCTGAACATCGGTTGGAGCCAGCAAAACCGAGCCAACCACTCCCGGAATTACCAGGACCGTATCTGCCTGGAAAATGGAGGCAATCTCTACCGCTTTTTTTACTACGTCCTTTCCTTTTTCGGCAGTTGCTTTGTCCTCACTGGTTAAGGGGTATTTCCAGAGGAGGGCGGCTAAGATACTGGAAATTTCCAGGCCGGCATCTTCAGCAAATCTCTTTATCTCCAAAAGTTCCTTTTCCTGGGAGACAAGTATTATCTCCCCTTCCTCCTCTAAACTTAATTCAATACTTTCAAAGCCAATCTCCTTTGCTTTTCTTATCGATTCCTTCACACTACTTTTTCCAAAAGCCCAGCGATTAATTCCTTTCTTCATTTTTCTTCCCCTTATTCTTATTCTGCAATTTCTCCAATCAGATAGGAAGGAGTTTTCATTCTGGCGAGAGCGTTCATCAGTTTTTTGGTTTCCTCTGGTGAGACAATGATTGCCATGCCGATACCCAGATTAAAGGTGGCTAACATCTCCTTTTGGGAGATTTTTCCTTTCTCTTTGACGAGGTTGAAAATCGGAGGAATTTTCCAGTTTTCCTGATGAAGGACTATTTCCTTTCCCTCCGGCAGAACACGAGGAATGTTACCGAATAGTCCCCCTCCGGTAATATGAGCAATTCCCTTTAAGGAAAAGTTTTTTATCAGGGAAAGAATTTCCCGGACATAGATTTTTGTTGGTCTCAAAAGTTCTTCACCCAACTTTCTTTTCAGGGAAGGAATATATTTTTTCCACTCTTTCTCGGGAAAAATTTTTCTTAC
>DAOVNU010000173.1 GCA_030630065.1 bacterium
CAATCTCAGGAGAAATTTCCTTTATCTGAAAGAGCAGCCGACCGTTTGAGGGGTAATCTGCATAAAACCCGTCAACGTCAGAGAGGATAATCAGCAAGTCCGCTTTTACCAGATTAGCGACTAAAGCCGAAAGGGTATCATTATCTCCAAATTTAATCTCGTCCACCGCCACCGAGTCATTCTCATTGATAATGGGAATAACTCCGGAAGAAAACAAGGAAGAAAACGTATTACGAACGTTAAGGTAACGTTGTTTTTTAATGAGGACGTCTTTAGTAAGGAGAATCTGACCCACAAGGAGCCCCCTTTCTTTAAACAGCCGTTCGTAAACCCGCATCAACTGGCTTTGTCCGACGGAAGCGGCCGCCTGCAGTTGAGCAACAGCTTTTGGTTTTGTTCTTAAATCCAAGCTCCTCATCCCGGCAATGATTGCGCCTGAGGTAACAATAGCAAGTTGAACTCCTTTCTGGCGCAGCCAAACAAACTGCTCCACCAACTCCTCTATCCTGGAAGTATCAAGACGATTATCCTCAGTGGTTAAAACCGGGGTACCCAATTTTATGACTACTCGTCGCACAGAATTTAATAATTCATTTCTTTCCATTTAGCCGCCTCTTCACTTCCTTAACAATCTTCTCTACAGGGGCAAGGTGACCGATACCCTTTTCTCCACTGGCCAAGAGGCCTGTTACCGGTTCAATAAAATGATAGCCAGCCCTTTTTAATTTTTTGACATTCTCCTGCAAGATAGCATTCTTCCACATATTCTTATTCATCGCCGGGGCAAAAATTACCGGGGAAGTAGTCGCCATAATAATGGTAGAAAGAAGGTCATCGGCAATACCGGAAGACACCTTACCGATAATATTTGCCGTTGCCGGAAGAACAAGAATAATCTCAGCCCATTCGGCTAAAGAAATATGAACAATCTCCCATTCTTTCGGTAGAACAAATACCTCGGAATAAACAGGATTTCCTGATAGGGTCTGCAGAGTGAGAGGGGTAATAAAATGGGCGCTATTTGGGGTCATTACCACCTTAATCTCATTCTTTTTCTTCAGCCGTTCAATAACCTCTGCTGACTTGTAAGCGGCAATCCCTCCGCAAACTCCCAAAAGAATTTTTCTTTTCATAATTTTTTCTCTGTCCATCCCTTTGAAGAATATTTCTCTTTAAATAATTTCCTTGCTAATGACTCTTCTTCTCCAGATAAAGTTTCCTCTCTAAAGTTTACGGAAAAATGACTGGTAAAACCGAAAAGGAGCTTTTCCTTTATTTCTCCGAGAGAAATTTCCTGGTCTAAAATCTCCGAAATTGAAGTTGCCCTATTTTTAAAACCATTGCTCCCGGGGAAAATCCTATTAATTAAATTAAAATCATAAGATAAAGGTAGAGAACCCTGCTGGAGGAAAACTTCCTTTGTGCGGCGCTGGGCATTACCCAGAACTTTTTTTTCATTAACAATGAGGTCGTGTTTTGAATTTGCCATAAAGCAGGGAACTTTTTTTCTTGAAGATAATTTATTTTTTTCTTCTCTAAACTTCACCGAAATCCCCAATTTGGACAATCCCTTAATAATCCCCCAACAGACCTGCTTGTAAGAAGCAAGAAGGTCATCAAAATGTTGATAGCCATCCGTTTTAGAGATAAAGGAATAGGTTAACTCATCAGCGTGAAAAATTGCCCCTCCTCCCGTGTAGCGTCGGACAATATCCATTCTCAACCTTCTACATTCCTTTAAATTCACCTCTTCACCTACATTCTGGGCATAACCAATTGAAACCGCTGATGGTCTCCATCGATAGAAACGCAAGGTCGGCGAAAGATTTTTTTCTTTGGTGATAATGAATATTGCTTCGTCAACCGCCATATTCCAGGAACCATTATTCGCCCCGGTATCCAAAAACCGCCACTCTTCCATTTTCTGCACGCCCGAGAGGATTTGAACCTCCGACAAGAGGTTTAGGAAACCTCTGCTCTATCCGGGCTGAGCTACGGGCGTATATCTGCATTAGTATACTCTATAATCAGCCAATTATCAAATAATTGCAGGGTTTTTTACTCGGTAAGAAGTGGGGAGTGATAAAGATAAGAAAATCG
>DAOVNU010000084.1 GCA_030630065.1 bacterium
AAGACAACCATTATTTCATCACCGCTCAATTTATCAATCATACCGTAGCAATTATTTATTATTTTAATCTGTTTAGAAAGAAGATAGTTTAGCATTTTAAAAACTTCTGTCGGACCCATTCGCGAAGCTATTTTGGTAAACTTTCTGATATCCGAAAAAAGGATGGTCACCTCTTTAATTTCAGGACTTTGGACAACTTCTCTATTTCCCTTTTTTTCAATCATCTGTAAGGTTGGTAAGGAAACATATCTCGCAAGTTCGGCCTTCATCCTAATAAGTTCATCATAAAGGGATTTAACTCGAAGAGTTACCTTGATTTTGCATAAGAGTTCTACATAGTCAAAAGGTTTTTGGACATAATCATCCCCTCCAACCTCAAGACCGCGAATTACCTCTTCTTTATTAATTTTTATGGTTGTAAAAAATATAATCGGAATATACGGAAGAGAGGAATCTGCCCGGATTGTCTCACAAAACCTATACCCGTTCATCTCCTGCATTATAATATTCAAAAGGATTAAATCCGGAATGATGGATTTCACTTTGCCCTGTGCCTCCTTGCCGTTAGTAACAAGTTCGACAATATACCCTTCTGAACCCAACACAGCCGCTAATAGTTCAAAACCCTCGGAATTCTCGTCAATTAATAATATCTTCTGACGCTTAGTTCGGTTTTTGCTCATTTTAAGAAATATCCTGCTCTTCTATGTTTTTCCTTTCAAAACTAAAGCCGTTCTTGAAAACTTTCAGACAGGTAGTAACCACATCAGAGTCATACAGGGAAGCACTTTTATCAGAGATTTCTTCGAGGGCTTTCCCGATTCCCAGAGCAGGACGATAAGGTCGGTGAGAACTCATTGCTTCAACCACATCGGCGACACCCAGGATTCTTGCTTCCAGGAGAATATCTTTACCTGAAAGCCCTTCAGGATACCCGGAGCCATCCATTCTTTCATGATGCTGTAAGACCGTTTTTGCCACGGGCCAGGGAAATTCTATTGCTTTCAATATATTATACCCAGTTTTAGAATGCTCTTTTACGAGATCAAACTCTATTCTGGATAATTTGGCGGCTTTGCTAAGAATTCCCAACGGTATGATTAGCTTGCCGATATCATGAAGCAATCCTGCTACCCGGAGTCCCTCTATTCTATCCGGCGAAAAACTCATTTCCCTGGCTATGGCGCAACTTAGACGTGTTACCTGAACTTCGTGACCAGCTGTATAGGGATCCCTCTCTTCAGTTATTAGCCCGATAGTTTTTATCATGCCATTGAAAAATTTCTTTAACTTTTCCGCAGTCCTCTGCAGGTCTTCTTCTACCTTTTTGCGCTGGGTAATTTCTGCCTCCAACTGAACCATTTTCTCTTCCAGTTTGGTAACGACTCGTTTGCTGTATTCAGTGAGGTATAGAGATGGCTTAAGAGGGGCAATCTCGGGATGAAGCAGAGTACCAGTTTTAATCTTTTTTAAAATCTCACGCAGTTTTTGGACAAGGACATCAGGTTCGGTGGGCTTGCGGATAAACGCATTAGCCCCCAGGTTGAGGGCAAATTTCTCATCTTCCTGGCTCGTGTAGGTTGCCGTGTAAAAGACAAACGGGATATCCTTGAGTTTGTCATTCTTCTTACACTCATAGCATAACTGGTAGCCATCCATTTCAGGCATCATAATATCAGAGACGATTATGTCGGGTGGCTGTTTCAGGGCTTGCTGCAATGCTTCAGCCCCGTTGGCTACAGTCGTTACCTCGTGACCATAGCCATCCCGTAGCGACCTTTCCAGTAGATACCGGATGTCTTCGTTATCCTCAGCCACTAATATCTTCATATCTCCTCAAGATTAATAAAACCATAAATTCTCACTAATTGCAAGCTTTTTGGGGGTAACATATTTAGCAACTGATTAAAAACTATGTTATAATGTATGTATGGACAGTAACGAAATCAGAAAAAAATTTCTGGATTTTTTCAAGGAAAAAAATCATCGGATTATTCCCGGTTATCCTCTTATTCCTGACGACCCCACCCTTCTTTTTACCTCGGCGGGTATGGTGCAGTTTAAACCACTTTGGGTGGAGAAAAAACAGCTTGCTTTTTCCCGGGCCGTGACCGTCCAGAAATGTTTACGCGCCGGAGGAAAGGACAGCGACCTGGAGAAGGTGGGTAAAAGCACAAGGCATCATTCCTTCTTTGAGATGTTGGGGAACTTTTCTTTTGGTGACTATTTTAAAAAGGAGGCAATCTTCTGGGCCTGGGAATTTGTTACGGATGTCTTGAAGTTACCGAGAGAAAATATATGGGTCTCGGTGTATGAAAAGGATAAAGAGAGTTTTCAAATCTGGCAAAAGATTATAGAAACAAAAAGAATTGTTTTTTTAGGGAAGAAGGATAACTTCTGGGGTCCCGCCGGAGATAGTGGTCCCTGCGGGCCCTGTTCCGAAATCTACTTTGACCTGGGAAAAGAGTTTGGCTGTGGAAAGAAAAATTGCCAGCCGGGCTGCAGTTGTGACAGATTTCTGGAATTCTGGAATTTGGTTTTTCCCCAGTTTAACCAGGAGAAAGGAAAACTTTTACCCCTGGGTCGTCGGGGTGTGGACACAGGAATGGGATTGGAGCGGATTGTATCTGTTTCTCAGGGAAAAGTGAATGATTATGCAACCGACCTGTTTATCCCTATTATTAAAGAAATTGAAATTATCTCTGATGCAAAATATGGCGAAGAAAAGGAGAATAATTCATCCATTCAAATTATTGCGGACCACATCCGGGCAATCGTTTTTGCAATCTCTGAAGGGGTATATCCGGAGAATACTGGCAGGGGTTACGTTATCAGAAGAATTATCAGAAGGGCAGCAAGGGCCGGCAGAAATTTGGGGATTAAAAATTCTTTTCTCCATAGGTTGGTCCCGGTTGTTGCCGCAATAATGCAAGAGCCCTATCCTGAACTTATTGAAAAGAGCAGCGAGATTAGTTTGCTTGTCAAAGGGGAAGAAGAAAAATTTAGGGAACTTCTTGATTCCGGAGAGAAATTATTTACCGAAATAATTGCTTCTCTTCCGGATAAACAAATTCCCGGCTCTGTCCTTTTTAAACTTTATGATACCTATGGTCTACCCCTTGATTTGCTGGAGGAGATGGCAGAAGAGGAAGGATTGTTTATGGATAAGGATGGCTTCGAGAAACTCCTTAAAAAACAGCGGGAAAAGGGGAGGGGAACCTCTAAATTTAGAAGTTCAGAAGAAGATATTCCCGATGGAGATTTTAAGAAGACAATTTTTGTCGGTTATAACGAAGAAAGCATTAGAACAAAGATTTTGGACTTTTTCCCGAGAGACAAGGAAGATGAAGTCGTTCTCCAGAAAACGCCTTTCTACCCGGAGATGGGAGGGCAGGTTGGAGATAAGGGTTTGATTAAGAGTGAGGATATGGAATTTGAAGTAATTGATACCCGGAAGAATAAGGATAATGTCGTTTTTCACCTGGGAAAATTTAAGAAGAAACCGTTATCGGAAATAAAAGGAAAAGAAGTTATAGCTGCGGTTGATCGAAGTTTTAGAAAGAAGGTCTCGGCTAACCACACCGCTACTCACCTCCTGCATTGGGCTTTGAGAAAGGTCTTAGGCAAAGAGGTGAAGCAGGCAGGTTCATTTGTGGGAGAAAAATACTTGCGGTTTGACTTCACCTATTCCCAGGAAATATCCGGAGAAAAATTAAGAAAAATTGAAGAAGAAGTTAATCAGAAAATCTGGGAAAATTCTCTGGTTTCAACCGTAGAGATGGATTTGGAGGAGGCAAAAGGTGTTGGAGCGATTGCTCTTTTTAGCGATAAATACGAGAAAAGAGTAAGGGTTATTTCTATCGGGGACTATAGTAAGGAGGTCTGCGGAGGGACGCATCTTGCTCGAACAGGGGAGGTTGGTTGGTTTATTATTAAAGGTCTTTCTTCAATCGGTAAGGGAATAAAGCGGATAGAGGCGGTTAGCAGAGAGGCGGCTTACCAACAGATAAAAAATGAGAAAATGGTTATGGATGACTTGTCCATGCGCCTGAAAAGCCCGGTTGATTTAATCCCCGCAAGAATTGAGCAGTTATTTGAAGAAGAAAGTGACTCAAGAAAAAAAAGAGAGATATTAGCAAGACGGCTCCTTAATTCAGAGACAAAAGATTTGTTAAACAAGATTAAAGTTATTAAGGGAATAAAATTAATTTCAGAGGAGGTTGTTGGTTTTAACCAAAATGAGTTAAGAATTCTTGCCGAGAATCTTCAGGCGAAACTAAATTCCGGTATTATTCTTTTAACCGTCAAAATTAAAGATAGACCATTCCTGGTGGTGGCCGTGACCAAAAATTTGATTGAGAAAGGTTTTTTTGCCAATCAGATTGTTAATGAACTTACCGTTTTTCTTGGAGGAGGTGGCGGCGGAAGAGAAAATTTTGCCCAGGGAAGCGGAAAGAATTCATCCCAACTTAAAGAAACGTTAAAAAAAATGGAGGAAATTATAATTCGGGGGTCAGGTCTCCACATTTGACCAAATTCTTATGCATGTCTAACCCTGCGGTATTTTGTCAAATGTGGAGACCTGACCCCATACAGATGAATCAAAAAGAACGTGATGAATTGGTGCGAAAAAACATTA
>DAOVNU010000046.1 GCA_030630065.1 bacterium
AAAAAGGAATACCTCCGGAAAGAATTGTTGCTGTTTGGTAAACCGGATAGGCCGGTTCGGGAATAAGCGCAATATCTTCCCTGTTTAAAAAAGCAAGAGGAAGATGAGCCAAACCCTCCTTGGAGCCAATAAGGACCAGAACCTCTTTTTCCGGGTCTAAAGAAACGAAAAATCTTTTCTGATACCATTGCGCAATTGCCTGTTTAAAGGCAGGCATCCCCGTTCCTAAAGGATAACGATGATTAATTGGTTTTTCCACCGCTTTCCTCATCACAGAAATAATATTCCCTGGTGTGGGTAAATCAGGGTCCCCCACACCAAAATCAATGATGTCCATTCCTTTATTTAATAACTCCTTCTTCTGCTGTTCAATTTTAAGAAAAAGATAGGTGGGTAATTTCCTTAATCTCTCACTATATTCCATCATTCAGAAGATTCTCCATACTATAAAGACCTGGCTGTTGGTTAACAATGAAGGCAGCGGCTTTTAATGCCCCTCTGGCAAAAGTTTCTCTATCCTCTGCCCGATGGAACAACTCTAATCTTTCCGATTTTCCGGCAAAGATAACCCGGTGTTCCCCGACAACATTACCAAAACGCAAACTGTGAATAGGGACATCACCAATAATCTCAGCAATTTTTTTTGCAGTGCCACTGGGAGCATCCTTCTTTTTATTATGATGGGTCTCAACAATCTCCACCTCATAATCCTTAAGAATGGTTGCCGCTTCTTTGACCAGTTTAAAAAGAAGATTAACTCCTAAACTCATATTGGGAGAGAGAAGAAGGGGAATTTTTTTACTAATAGTCCCGATTTCACCTATTTCTTCCTGATTGAAACCGGTAGTGCCAATAACTACCGGCACATTTTTCTTTCCGCAGATGGCTAAATGTTTTAAGGTTGCTGACGGGGTAGTAAATTCAATCACAACATCGCTCTCCCCGATGACTTCTGCTAAATCACAAATTATTCCGATTCCTTCTATCTTTTTGCCGAGTTCCGGATGGTCAATTTTCTCTACAGCCCCGACCAAAGAAAAATTTTTATTTTCAGCAATTAGCCGCGCGATGAGGATTCCCATCCTTCCCGATACCCCACAGACAGTTGTTTTAATCATTTTTACAGTAAGGGGGTCAGGTCTCCACATTTGACAAAATTCTTCATATGTTCAACCATCTGGTATATTGTCAAATGTGGAGACCTGCCCCCCTCTACTTATTTATTTTACGGCTTTCTTTAATGCTGCTCCGGCTTTAAAGACGGGAACCTTCTTGGCTTTAATCTTGAGGGGTCTGCCGGTCTGAGGATTCCTGCCGATTCTTGCCTTTCTATTAGATACTTTGAAAGTACCAAAACCGATTAAGGTAACCGGTTTTCCTTTCTTCAAGGACTTCTTGATTGCATCCAGTGTAGTATCCAGTGCCTTGGCTGCCTCTGCTTTGGTGCAGGTTACCTTGGCAATTGCTTCAATTAATTCTCCTTTATTCATCTTTTATCACCCCCTCTTTCCTTTAATAACAAGGAGTATAGCATAGAGGCCGTGGAGAAGTCAAACGGCATCGCTATTGCGGAGAGGTTGTCAATATGATTTCTTTCCGGTCCTGATAGGCAATCCGCTGATAGAATTTCTTAAATTCTAAATAATCAACAACCGGGATTTCCGCTTGACTAATGCAAAACCGACGATGATAGGTAATCTTATTCCCTAAATTCTTGTAAATTACGTCAAACTCCCCAAAAGGATAACGTAGAGAAAGATTCCCGGGTAAGGTTTCTACCTTCCAACCGGCAGGTAAATTAATTGAAACGTTATCTATTCTCTCCCACTTCCTCTGAAAGAGAATCGGATAAATCCGTTCCTTTGCGGCAACCAGAGCGGTGGAACGCATTGCCTCAATAATTGCCGGTTTAATCAGAAATTTATTCCCTACTTTAATGGCGTAATTTTTAGCAAAAAAACGGTAGGATTCCTCAATCGGTTGATCCAGATTGGTGAGAGATGAAATTTTAAATTCCTGTAAGTTTGCTCCCGGACAAACACGGTTTAAGTCCTCCGCTAATCTCTTTCTCCGTTCCACAGGTCTGAGATAGCGAAAAGATGCCCGATAAATAAAGTCAAAAAAACCGGAAGTTTTAATTTTAACTTCACTATTGATGCTTCCATCTTTTTTTAAATCAATTTCAATGTCTCTCTGGCAGAGATTATCTTCAGGAGCATAAATGGGGGTTTTAACAAGTTCCGTCATTCCTTCCTTGATAATGAGAACGTCGCGATTCTGGTCACCAGGCGGTAAATCGCCAAAACTACAGACCTCAGCCGTCGTGTCAAGAAAGATATAATTGTTCTCTAAGGGAACGGCGGCAATGCAATGATTAAATTGTCCCGGGGATGGCAAGGAGGTGTTAATTTGATGGTCGGTATTAATCAAAACCAAATATGACTTGATACCGGCAACCTGTAACATCGTAACCAAAAGTGTGGCTTTATCCTTACAATCTCCATATTTAAGATGAAAGACCTCTGTGGCTTTGTGGGGTTGATAGGCATTTATTCCCATCTCCAAGCCCACATAGCGAATGTTAGCGCTGCAATAATTATAGATTGCTCTTACCTTTTCTATTTCAGTTTTCTTTCCTTTAATTAATCGAGATACCTCTTCCTTTATCGAAGAATCTGCAACCATCTGCGTCTTTGCCAAATCAAGGAACCAGGATGATATCTCCCGCCAATCCTTAACCGAAGAAATGGAAAGAAAAGGAACTACTTCAATCAACGACGGCATCTGTGGTTCGGGAACCAAGCCAGGAACATCTTTCTTCTCCCAGATATAAATTCTTTTATTACCTTTCTTGATTACCTCAAGAGCCGCTATTTCCCTTTCCAGTTTTTTGAAGGTCATCTCTTCGGGAAGGACCAGAATATATTTTGAGATAACGAACGGTTCTTTGCTTTGAAAGTAGAAACTATCCCAGAAACAATTTTTCATCAGAGATTTTCTCTGAAAGATGCGGTATTTATAGTCAATAATACTGCCAATCTCTATGGCAGGCATTGAAATTGTTTTGGTTTTGAGCGTGGAGTAAAGGGCAGCGTAAGGAGCAAGGGAAGCCGGGGTAACGGTATGGATAGCATCTCTTTTAACTTTGATTATTTTCGCCTCCCTGGTGATGGTACAGGCAAAATCAATCCTTACCTTCTGGAAGGCCTCATTATACGGTATCTGAACCTCGGCGAATTTCCTCCCCCTCTCCTGACAAATTTTAATAATCTGGTGGACCATCAACTCGGAAGAGCCATCGGAATGGATAGTACGGATTGCCTGGTCTAAAAGGTAAACCGCACCTGCTTCGGGATATTCCTTGAAGGCACCTTTTATAACTGCCGGAAAATCCTTCTGGATAGATTTATAAGGAAAGATAGTACAGCCAGCAAGAAGAAGAAGGAAAGGATAAAAAAGAGTTAATTTAGAGGATTTAATTCCCATCAAACAAGGTCAACAAAGACGTTTGCTATAACTTCCTTCCCCTTTAATACCTCTATTTTGTAACAACTCCTTTTTTTATCCAGGGCATACCTCTTCATCAGGGAAGAGGTATCTATTTCGTAACCTCTGTCTTCACCCTTAATTTTGGGGTTTCCAACGAAACCGACAAAGTTAACCCTGATTAGATTCTTCCCTACTCCGGGAACGATAGCATTAATAATTTTTATTTTCTTTCCTCTTTTAACTTTTAGATGTTCCCGGTCTTTTAGAAAATTTTTCTTACCCTCTACGTCTATAATTACATTAAGTTCTTCGGGTTTTGATTCTGGTAGAACAACCACCTTTTTTTCAGGCGGCGTAGGTCTAGTTATTGATTCCGGTTTATAAACCCGGATAATTCTGTTAAGGGGACCTTTTGCTTGTCCTCGCTCACTCTGATAAAGCCCAACAACATAATAATAGTACCCTCCCAATATCAGGATAATAATAGAGAAGATAATGGAGACAACGGATTTAATCCTGCTAATCTCATTAATCGCTAAAGACAGGATTACCCCCAGGATTCCCAATCCTACTACAACCAAAGCCATCAAATAACCCAGTTCAAATTCCATTCTTTTTCTCCTCCTTTATTTGTATACCTCAACCGCTACATCGGGACAAATAATAGCACAAGAAAGGCATCCGATGCAAGCCCGCTGATGAGAAACCTTTGCAAAGTGATAGCCCTTAGAATTAAACCCCTCGGAGATAATAATTATTTTTTTGGGGCAAACACCAATGCAGAGACCACAACCTTTACAGCGCTCTTGATCAATAACAACCTTTGCCACCATTAAGATAACCATCCGAGTTTTTCTCGCAGAAGTCGAAAATATCCCTTTTTGGAAACGTCAATTAATTTCAGTGAAAAAGGTGCTTTTTCGATTAACAGAAAGTCCCTTTCTGTTAAAAGAAAATTTTCCTGACCATCAACAGTCAAATTAGCACAAGGAGAATTTAGTTCAATTCTCAATCTCTCATTCGCCGATATAATCAGGGGGCGACTGGTCAAAGAAACTGAACAAACAGGACTAAGAATAATTAGTTCCTCTTCCGGAAAGACAAAGGGCCCGCCTGCGGAGAGTGAATGTCCCGTAGAACCGGTAGGGGTAGCAATAATCAGTCCATCAACACAAAATTCCCCTATTTTCCCCTTTCTCCCGGAGATTTTTAAGGAAAGCATTCTTGCCCCTTTCCTCATCAGGACAATCTCGTTTAAACAAAAGCAATTCAGCCGGGAACCACTCTCTCGTCTCATTTGAACTTTCAGCATTAAACGCGGAGAAACCAAAAAGTTTTTGGCAAGGACGTCATCTAGACATTCATTAAGTTTCTCCCTGGTAGTAGTCGTCAAAAATCCTATATCTCCTAAATTCACGCCTAATAAAAGAGTTCTTCCATTCTTAATCTCCCGCGCTGCCTTCAGAATAGTCCCATCACCACCGATAGCAATGACAAGGTCGCTCTGAGAAGAAATTTTTTTCTCTACCTTTATTTTCTTCTCTTTTAACCTTTTTTTTAGAAAAGAGATTACTTCCTTTGCCCCTTTTTTCTTCAAGTTGGGAAAAAGCACAACCTTTTTAACGTTCATTTCTAATGCTCACTCTTTATCAATTTATACACAGCATCCAATTTTTTTCTAATCTTCTCGGATGGTTTGAGTTCAAGTGACCTTGCAAAAGCGGCAAGAGCATCCAGATAGAGTTTTTTTTTGCAATAAACCTCCCCTAAATGTTCATAAATCTCCGGGTCTTTCTCCAAATCAGCCGCTTTTTCCAGGAAAATTCTTGCTTTTTCGATTTTTCCCATTTTGAAATAGACCCAACCCAAACTGTCTAGATAGGCACCATTATTTGGCTCTAACTTTAGCGCTCTTTTTACCAATTTTTCTGCTTCTTTCAGGTTAATACCTTCTTCAGCATAGAGGTAACCAAGATAGTTTAATGCCAGATGACTATCAGGGTCTAATTTTATCGCCTGCTTCAAATGGTTGACTGTCCCTTCCCTTTGCTTCTCTTTATCCAGAATCAGGGCAAGATAAAAATGGACAGTGCTATTGTTCTCCCGGGAAAGAGCTTTTGTCAGCAGAAGTTTAGCTGAATCAAAATTTTTCTCCTGATAGTAAATAAAAGCCAAACTGCAGCAAATCTGCCAATCTTTAATTCCCGCTTTCAGCGCTTCCTCCAGAACTTTTTTTGCTTTTTCTCTCTCGTTTATCTCCAGGTAGAGCCGCGCCAGTTGTTGATAAATGAGAGGACTCGTTTTGTCCAGATTTAAAACTTTTTGATACTGGGCAATTGCCCTATAATATTTCTTTCGCTTCTCATAAATAATGGCAAGTGCAAGGCGTGCCCTCACAAAATTTGGCTGGAGTTCTATTGCTTTTTCCAGTTCCCTTTCCGCTGCATCCTCCTGATTAAATTGTTCTAAGAGGAGTCCATAATTATAGTGAAGAATGCCATTCTCCGGGAAAAAAGTTGTGCTTTTCCGATAGAACTGGAGGGCTTTGGGAAGATTTTTTTCCCGGGCATAAAGGTCGGCAAGAATAAGATAGGAAGAAAGGTCTTCGGGAAACAATCGTATTAATTTTTCATATTGCTCTATTGCTAAATTCGCCTTCTTTTGCACAAGATAAAGAATTGCCAGCCCCTGGAGAGCTTTCTTGTTCCCCGGCTCTTTTTTCAAAGCAAGGAAGAGGAATTTTTTTGCTTTTTTTAAAGAACCTGCTTTTAGATAGGTGGTGCCTAATTTACGCAGGATTTCTGCCGAAGAAGGGTCGCTGGTAGAAGCCCTCTGGTAACAAGAAATGGCCTCTTTATTCTTCCCTTCATTTTCATAAAGCAGCCCCTGACAATAAAGTTTATAGGCGCTGTCTTGATTAAGATAGGTTTTACCTACCGCACAGCCATAAAAAAAAGTAAGAGAAAAAAGAAATAAAAAAGTTATCTTTTTCAATTTATTTTTTTCACTAA
>DAOVNU010000028.1 GCA_030630065.1 bacterium
ATTACAAAAGGATATGATGAAAAGTTTGGCGCGCGACCCTTGCGTAGAGTAATCAGCCATTACATCGAGGATAAACTCAGCGAGGATGTCCTCAAAGGCACCTACAAAAAAGGGGCAACAATCAAAATTACCGCCGATAAGGAAAAATTAATCTTCAAATGAAGAAGACCGGTCATTGCGAGGAGTATAGCGACGAAGCAATCTCGTCTTTTTCAAAGAAATGAGAGATTGCCACACCCTTTGGGCTCGCAATGACATCTATGGTTAAAGGGGAAGATTTAGAAAAGATAGCGGAGTAAAAATTATGAAGAAAAAAATTGTTTTTATTCTCGTTTTGCTTTTCTTGATTGGGGGCAGAGGATTTGCCGAAGAAGAAACGGTTATTTCTATTAAGGTAGAGGGAAATGAGACCGTCAGTTCCCAGCGGGTTCTTTCACTTCTAGAGACAAAAGTTGGTGAAAGCTTCTCCAAAAGAATTTTGAACGAAGATGTGAAACGGCTCTATAAAACCGGTTATTTTTCCGATATTACCGTAGAAACAAAGGAAGAGGAGGGGGGAATTGTCCTTACCATCAAATTGAAAGAAAATCTGATTATTGGCAATATCTCTATCAGGGGGAACAAAATTTTCAAAAAGAGTCAGATTAGAAAAGAAATTCCTTTTAAAGTCGGAGATTTTTTCAATGAGAAGAAATTAAAGGATGCCGTCTCTGCAATCAGTAAACTCTACGAAAAAAAACAAATTTTCTTCACCGAGATAAAACCGGAGGTAAAAACAGAGAAGCAAAAAGTAACCATTTTCTTTCATCTTAAGGAAGGGAAACGCGGGAGAGTTACTAACATTCGCTTTGAGGGAAACAAAACTTTTTCCGGTGAAAAACTCAAAAGGAAAATGAGAATAAAGGAGCGGGGATTCTTCAGGTTGGGCACATTCAAGAAAGGTGCCCTGGAAGAGGACAAGGCAAAAATTATTAATTTCTACAAGGGAAACGGATTTGCCAACGTTCAACTCAAAGAGGTAAAGGTTATCCCCGACAAGAAAAAAAGGAAACTGGCCATTGTTATTGTCATTGATGAGGGAAAAAGATTTTACCTGGGAGAAAGAAAGCTTACGGGCAATCTACTCTTCCCCGAAGGCGAATTAAAGAAAAGATTCTTTTTGAAGACCGGCAGTTTTTATATAGAAAACAGCGTCAATGCCGAGAGCAATTCCTTGAGAAATTATTATACGGATCGAGGTTACCTTTTAACAAAAATTGAGGTTATCCAAACACCTAAGCCGGATACCAGCATAATTGACGTTACTTATAGGATTGAGCCCGGAGAGATTATCTCCATCGAGGAGGTTAGAATTAAAGGGAATAAGATAACAAAGGACAATGTTATACGAAGGGAGTTAAAGGTTAAACCAGGTGAGGTCTTTTCTGGGAAAAAACTGAGAAAGAGTATTGTAAACCTTTCCGACCTCGGTTATTTTAATGATATTGGCGTAAATACAGAACCAGGCACAATGGCTGATACAAGAAATTTGGTGATAACAGTAGACGAAAAGGAGAAAACAGGGCTTTTCTCCTTTGGAGGCGGTTACAGCACTATCGATAAGTTGATTGGCTTTGTGGGGGTAGAACAGAGAAACTTTGACTGGAGGGATTGGCCTCATTTTGTTGGCGGCGGTCAGAATATCAACCTGAGAGCAGAATTTGGCACTAAAAAGAAAAACTTTTCTCTTTCCTTCACCAATCCCTGGATTTTTGACAAACCAATATCTTTTGGGTTTGACCTCTATTCTATTACGAGAGAATGGAACGAATATACAGAAGCAAGGATCGGGGGGGATATACGATTGAACAGACGTTTTCGGGATGGGCTCTACGTCCTTTCCGGAATGATAAAAAGTGAAGAGATTGAGATTTCGGACATTGAAGTCGGTGCTTCTCCGGACCTGAAGAAAGAAGAGGGGAAAAACCTGATTAACAGTATTACACTGGGCTTTACCCGGGATAGCAGGAATTCACGAATTAACCCTACCTCCGGCTCCAAAAATGGTATAACCGTGGAATACGCCGGTTTGGGAGGGGACAAAAATTTTACCAAGGAGATTTTAGAATCCACTTTCTACTTTTCTTTACCGAGGGGTTTCGTCCTTTCCCAGCGCATGCAATTTGGTATTGCCCAGCAGGATGTCCCCATCTACGAGAGATTTTATGCCGGAGGGGCTAATAGTATTCGCGGTTATGAGGAGCGCTCCGTTGGACCAAGGGATAATCTGGATAATCCTATCGGAGGGAAAGCAATTATTGTAGAAAATTTGGAGTTGACGCATTCTCTTTATAAGGATATTCTTTACTGGGCAGTTTTCTTTGACGCAGGAAACGTCTGGAGCAGACCGAAAAATATTGGACTTGCCGATCTTAGAAAGGGTGTAGGTGCGGGTATCCGGATTAAAGTCCCTTTATTTCAACTTCCGGTAAAGATTGACTATGGCTATCCTCTGGACCCGGAACCCGGAGAGAAGCAAAAAGGTGTGGTTCATTTTACGATGCAGTGGGGATTTTAAGATAACTGGAATTCGTTCACTCGGGCTTTTTTATTCCTCGGCACTTTGTGCCTGCGGCATAACCGCCAGCTCGTTTACAAATCCAGCCATCTTTTTACAAAGGAAAAAAGAGAAAAAGGAGAAAAAATGTCTGTGAAAAAGGTTTTATCTGTTTTGATAATTTCTGTTTTTTTGGGATTGCTGGTAAAGGTACCGGTAAGCAGTGGAGCAACACTGAAGATTGGCTGCGTTGACCTGGTGAAAGCATTTGAAAGTTATCAGAAAACTCAGGAAAGTGAGAAAGAGTTTCAGGCAGAAAAGGAGAAAAAACGGGACGAGATTAAAAAACTGGAGGAAAAAATAAGGTCATTAAAAGCAAAATTGGAAACCCAGAAAAAAGCCCTGAACGAAAAAGAGGTGGCAAAAAGAAACGAGGAGATAACAAAGAAGACCGCGGAACTCTCTCAAGTCATCATCAGAGCAAACGCAGAATTAAGGGAAAAAAACGTTCAGTTGGTGAGGCAGCGACTTGACGAAGTCAAAAAGGCAATTAAAAATTTTGCCAAGAAAAAAAGATATAGTATAATATTGGAAGAAAAAAGTGTCCTTTACGGAGGAGATGACATCACCGAGGAATTTATCAAGTTTTTGAATAAGAAATAATGATGGAATAATGCAAAAAAGATTAAAGGAAATTGCCCGGATTGTAGAGGGAAAAGTAGTCGGGGATGATGATATTCTCATCACCGGAATCTCGGGAATTAAAGAGGCAAAAAAGGGGGATATTACCTTTGTGGCTAATCCCAAATATCTTTCCCTGATGGAAAAAACAAAGGCATCGGCTATTCTTGTTTTACCCGATGTCAATAATTGTTCTCATTCCTTAATTCAGGTTAAGAACCCTTCTCTTGCCTTTTCCAAAATCATCTCTTTAATTGGTCCCGAACCAATTCAATTTGCCCCGGGTATCCACCCTACGGCAATTATCGGAGAGAACGTTGAACTGGGAAATAGGGTCTGCATCCAACCATACGTTGTGATTGAGGATAACGGTAAAATTGGAGATTACACTACGCTTTGCAGCGGTGTTTACGTCGGCCGTTATAGTGAGATCGGTAAGAATTGCCTGATTTATCCCCATGTCTCAATTCGGGAAAGGGTTGCCATCGGCAACAGGGTAATTATTCATTCCGGTACCGTGATTGGCAGTGATGGATTCGGTTTTGCCGCGCTAAGAGGAGTTCATCAGAAGATTCCCCAGATTGGAACGGTGGAGATTGAGGATGAGGTAGAGATTGGAGCAAACGTTACCATTGACCGCGCCCGCTTTGATAAAACCTGGATTAAGAAAGGGGTAAAGATTGATAATCTGGTTCAGATTGCGCATAACGTTGTCATTGGAGAAAATTCCATCATCGTGGCGCAGGTGGGTATTTCCGGCAGCACCACCATCGGCAAGAACGTCATTATTGCCGGCCAGGCCGGCCTTATTGGCCATATCACCGTAGGTGAGAATGCGGTTATAGCCGGAAAAAGCGGGGTCACGAAGGATATTCCCGCCAATCTTCATGTTTCAGGTTTCCCGGCACGAGAAAAGGGAAGGGATATGAAGGCCTACGCCTATATCTCAAAACTTCCAAAACTTCTCAAGAAAATCTCCATATTAGAAAAAAAGATAAAAAAATTAGAAGAGAAATAGATGGAATATCAAAAAACAATCAAGAAAGAGATTTCCTTTTCAGGAATCGGTTTACATACCGGAGAAAAAGCCAATGTGCTTTTTAAACCGGCCGAGTCCAATACCGGTATTCTCTTTCGGCGCATTGACCTTCCAAACATCCCTTCCGTCAAAGCAGACATCAGTCACTTACTTCCTGAGGAGAAGCGACCCAGGCGAACCTCTATTGGTAAGGACGGTGCGGAAATTCATACCATTGAACATATCCTTTCGGCAATCCTTGGTCTGGGAATTGACAATCTCGTTATTGAGATTGATAACAGTGAATTTCCCGGTGCAGACGGCAGTTCTGCCCCATTTACCACTTTATTCAATCAGGCAGGTTACATAACCCAATCTGCACCCAAGAACTATTTCTACGTGAAAGAACCTTTTTGCATCTACGAAAATGAAGCTTCTATCATTGCCCTTCCTGCTACGGAATTTAAGGTTTCCTACGCTCTTGACTATAAAAGACCATTCTTTCCACCTCAATATACCTCTTTTTCTATTATCAAGGAGATTTTCGAAAAGGAAATTGCCTTAGCCCGAACCTTCTGTCTGGAGGAGGAAGTAAAAAAACTGCGGAAGATGGGGCTCGGTAAGGGCTCTAATTATAAGAACACTGTAGTCATCGGGAAAAAAGGAATAATTAATAACCATTTAAGGTCAAAGAACGAGCCGGTTCGCCATAAGATTTTGGACTTAATTGGCGACCTTGCCCTTCTTGGTCTTCCGATTAAGGGACATATCATTGCCATTAAGAGTGGCCATTCAATTAATGTTAAATTAGTAAAATCTATGCAGGAAGTGGCCGAAAGGAGAAAAAGCAGTGGCGTTGGCTCTCCGGCCTGGACAGAGATTAAAAATCCTGTGTTAGAAAAAAAGGACATTCTTTCCATCCTTCCCCATCGCCCCCCTTTCCTTTTTGTGGATAAAATTATTGAATGGAAGGAGGATGAGCGGGCGGTTGGCATTAAAAAAGTTAAGTCCGAGGAATTCTATTTTAAGGGACATTTTCCGGGCCATCCCGTAATGCCGGGAGTACTTATTGTGGAGGCAATGGCTCAGGTTGCCGGGGTTTTAATGCTGAAAAAGGAGGAGAATCGGGGAAAATTGGCCTATTTTATGGCAATTAACAATGTAAAATTCCGTAAAGCGGTAATACCAGGAGACACCTTAAGGATGGAGGTAGAGGTAATAAAATTAAGGAAGAGGGTTGGTCAGGTCCATACCAGAGCATTGGTTGAGAATAAAGTTGTTGCCGAGGCAGATCTAATGTTTGCTTTAGTCAACGCATGATTATTCATCCCACCGCAATTATTTCTCCCAAAGCCCAACTGGAAAGAGACGTAGAGGTTGGAGCTTTTAGCATAATCGGAGAGAACGTCAAGATAGAAAAGGGGACGAAGGTTGGCTCCCGGGTCTTCATTGACGGTTATACCAGCATTGGAAAAAATTGTCAGATTTTCACGGGAGCGGTTATCGGTAGTTCCCCTCAGGACTTAAAATATCAAAAAAAGAAAAGTTACATTAAGATTGGGGATAGCAATACCGTCAGGGAATACACTACCATTAACCCGGGAACGAACGAGGGGGACACAACTAGAATTGGCAATAACAATTTCATTATGGCTTACAGCCATATTGCCCACAATTCTACCCTGGAAGATGAGATTATTCTTGCTAACTGCGCAACATTGGCCGGCTATGTCTATTTAGAGAAAGGTTGTATTATCGGGGGACTGGTAGCAATTCATCAATTCTGTCGGGTTGGCAGATATGCCATTGTTGGGGGTTGCTCCAAGATTACACGGGACATTCTTCCCTTCTCTATTGCCGATGGTCATCCCGCTAAACCATACGGAGTCAATAAGGTTGGGTTGAAAAGACGCGATTTTTCCCCCGAAACAATTAAAACCCTGAAAAAGGCTTTCTTTTATCTTCTTGGCGCAAAACTGAATACCTCCCAGGCAATAGAGAAGATTAAAGATAATCTCCCCACTCTCCCCGAAATAGAATATCTCCTTAATTTTATTTCCTCTTCCGAAAGAAGTGTTGCCAAGTGAAAAAAATTGGTCTTATTGCCGGGAATGGTAGTTTTCCCCTTTTATTTGCAAAAGAGGCCAAGAAAAGAGGGTATTTTTTAGTAGCAATTGCCATCAAAGGCGAAACCTCGCGTCGTCTAAAAAGAACAGCGGATAAAATTTATTGGGTAAGAGTGGGAGAGTTAGCGAAATCACTTTCTCTTCTCCGGGAAGAAAAAATCAAAGAAGTGGTAATGGCCGGGCAAATTCATCATCAGCAACTCTTCAAGGAAAAATCGCCCGACAAAGAACTAAAATCCCTGCTCAAAAATCTCTCTGATAAGCGAACCGATTCCATTTTAGGTGCCATCGCCGATAGATTAAGGGAAGAAGGAATTGAACTTTTGCCATCCTCTATGTTCCTTTCTCATCTTCTGGCTCAGAAAGGAGTTTTAACCAGGAGAATACCGACGGATGATGAATGGAAGGACATCAGATTCGGGCGAGAAATCGCAGAAGCAGTTGCCGGTCTTGATATTGGTCAGACGGTCTGTGTTAAAAATGGGGTTGTCCTGGCTATTGAAGCCATTGAAGGAACGGACAAAACGATTATCAGGGCATCCAAATTTACCAAAGGAATAGTAATTGTTAAGAGAGCAAAACCGAATCAGGATTTAAGATTTGACCTTCCGGTAGTAGGTATCAGAACCATTAAGATAATGGTAAAGACAAAAGCAAATCTTCTGGCTCTTGATGTCGAAAAAACTCTTCTCCTTGATAAGGAAAAGGTAATCGCCCTTGCCAATCAAAAAGGAATCTGTCTGGTAGTTGGCTCACCCCAGTGAAACCCCGGGCTTAACCGGTAATCGCCCAGGGTTTTTTGTCGGTCATCACTCTTCAGGTGCAAAATCTTTTTCGGAACGTTTTCTTCTGCTTTGCTGCGAGGGTCTTTCTCTTTTTCTTTCCCCCATCCTTTTTCTTAATTGCTGCATCATCTCCTTGCCAATCTGCTTCTGAAGAAGGATGAATTTTGCCTGCTGCTCAGGGGTTAAAATAGTTTTCAACTCTTTCTGCAGGCCCTTACTTTTCTGCCGCTGCTCATCCTCCATCTTCTCCAATTGTGCCAACTTTGCTTCAATCTTTCTTGCAGAAACCCTCTTCCCTTTGAGAAGAGATTCTAACTCTTCCAACGTTTTCTTTTTCTTCTCCTGACCCTCTTTCCTCATGTCCTTGCCTTCCCTATACTTGGGCAGGAATTTGACCAGTTGTTCCTCAGTTAGTTTAAGACCATCCACAAGTTTCCAGAGAGTAATTGTCTCCAGCATCTTACCTGCTTTTTCACGCTTTGA
>DAOVNU010000208.1 GCA_030630065.1 bacterium
ATTAACAATGCCAAGACACATTCCAATGATGAGGATAGAATTGCCGGCACCGGAGATAACTGGAAATTAGCCGATTTTTGCTATGCGGCAATTGATACGGGATATTCAGGTTGGTTCGGAGAAGACCAGTTTACCTATCGGCTGGAGCCGGTAAAAGCAATGTCTCTATCCCGGGAATTCTTTGCCAATGTGATGAAAAAATCTTTACAGATTTACGCCAGGCGGGATGAACTAAAAAAGGCGCAGAGCACGGGCGATGCGGCTTCTACCATTGAAGTGGTAAAAAAATATCTTGTTTAAAAAGAACCATTTCCTCCGGAGGAAGTTACAAGATACAGGGGAGTGGATTTGACAAAAAATTTTGTGTATGGTATTATCTATAATACCAGGAGGTGGAACAGATGAAGGTAATAACCTTTAAAGTCCCGGAGGAAACCGAGAAAAAATTGGACTCTCTCTGTAGAGAAACATTGAGAACAAAAAGTTTCTTTATTAGAAAGGCTATAGACCAGTTTCTTGATGAAACTGCTATCTATCAGAAAGCACTGGATAGGTTAAATGATGTAAGTGATGAGATTATCACTGCCAAAGAAATGAGTAAAAGAATTTCATGAAGTATAAAATCACTTACAAAGAAAGCGTTGAAAAAGATTTTCGCAAATTCTCAAAGAATAAAACAGGGAGAGAAAAATTAAAAGCAACTATAGAATCTGTTTTAAGTGAGAATCCTTTCCAGGGGAAGAAGCTAAAGGCAGAGTATAAAGGAGAGTACTCTTTGCATATTCGTTATAAGGTTTTGGTAGTCTATAAAATCTTTACGGATAGAGTACTTGTTTTGGCAGTAGAGCCGAGAGAAGGTAGTTATAAGAAAAAGTATGCATAATGAAAACTATTATCATAGGGATAAAATGAAAAAAACAAAAAAAGAACTGAGCGAATATGGGAAACTTATAATAGAGAAGGGCTTGGCGGTTGGTCCCGGGGGTAACATTAGCGCCAGGTGTGGGAATGTCGTTTATCTTTCACCTTCCGGGTTTGCTCTCGATGAGATAGAAGAAAAGGACTGGGTTGGAATTAAAC
Organism: bacterium; assembly: GCA_030630065.1. Classification (GTDB taxonomy): domain Bacteria; phylum Ratteibacteria; class UBA8468; order UBA8468; family UBA8468; genus DAOVNU01. Next base: position 1,081 of record DAOVNU010000208.1, read on the forward strand.
TTAATTCAGGAAAAACAACGGAAGGTAAATTAAGACCAACCTGCGAGGTCTCTATGCATCTCGGCTGTTATCTGCTGCGCAAGGACATCAAAGCGGTGATTCATACCCATTCCCCGTTTTTGATTGGTTTAATCAGTGCCGGAGGAAAATTAAAGCCATTTTTTCCCGACTTCGTTGCGCTTTTAGGAAAAGAAGTTCCTGTTGCCGAATATGTAATTCCTGCAGGAGAAGAAATCAGGAAAGCGGTAACGAAAGTGATTAAAAACCATAATGCGGTTCTGCTCAAGAACCATGGGGCGGTAACCGTTGGTTCCAACCTTAAGGAGGCATTCTTCCGTGCCCAACTTTTGGAAGAAACGGCCAAAATTATTATTGCGGGAAAGATTACCGGCAAATTAAAATTTTTTAGCAAGAAAGAGGTTGAAGGAATTGACAACTTAGCCGCAGAAGATTACCG
>DAOVNU010000164.1 GCA_030630065.1 bacterium
GCGCCAGGTTATACGTAATTGCTTTTAAGTCAACCTCAATCCAACTCCTATTCATTTTTTATAATCTCTCTTAGAAAGTCATTGCGAGGAGCGTCAGCGACGTTGCAATCTCGAGATTGCTTCGGGAGAAATCCCGCGCAATGACAGCTATGCTGTCATCTCTTCCAGAATTCTTTCGGTTGCCTCTCTGGGATTTTTGGCTGCGGTAATGGGTCTTCCCACAATGACGTAATCCGCTCCATTTTTTATTGCTTCCTCCGGAGTGACAATTCTCTTTTGGTCATTTTTTTTCGCCCAGGACGGACGAATGCCCGGGCAGAAAATTAGAAAGTCCTTACCCAGTTTTTTTCTGATTTCTGTTGCTTCAAGTCCGGAAGCAATAACCCCATCCAGACCGTTCTCTTTCGCCATCATTGATAAATTAACAACATCGAAATTATCGGTTTGGCTGGTTAAAACCGTTACCCCTAATATTCTGGGTCGGTTTTTGCCCAGTTGCCTTGCCCTTCTTTCCGAACCGCTGATTGCACTCCGGAGCATTTCCTTTCCCCCGCTAAGGTGTAAATCAAAAAAATCCACGTCAAGAGCGGTTACCGCCTCACTTGCTTTTTCAACCGTATTGGGGATATCAAGGAATTTCAAGTCAAGGAAAATATTTGCGTCCCTTTCCTTAATCTCGGAAACAATCTTTGGTCCGCAGGATGTAAATAATTGAATGCCAACCTTAAAGGTCTCTACCAATCCCTTTAAGTTGTCTACAATCTTCAATGCCTCCCTTCTCCGCGAAAAATCCAGAGCAACAATCAGTTTATTTTTCATTTTTTGGTTTTCTTCCCATAATCTCCAAAAGAACTATAATGGCAATGATAATCAGTGCTTGTAAAAGTACCAGCAATCCTCCCAGGAGATTGAGGTTTCTCAAAAGAAGCGCTCCCAGACCAAGGGAAAATGCTACTAAATAGATAAAAAGGACAGCTCCTTTCTGGCTCATCCCCAGGTTTACCAAACGGTGGGAAAGATGGTTTTTATCTGCCCCGAAGATTGGTTTTTTCCTCCTTATTCTGATGACAACCACGCTGACCATATCAAAGATGGGAAATCCTAAGATTAGAAGGGGGGCAATGACCGGCAAAGACGTAGGACTTTCCTGGTGATAATAGGTACCTAAAATTGCCACTGTTGCCAAAAGATAGCCGATGAAGGAACTGCCGGCTTCACCCATAAAGATTTTTGCGGGATGGAAATTGTAGCGCAGGAACCCCAGGAGAGAGCCAAGAGATACCGCTAAGATAGTAGAAATGAAGAGTGCACCTTGCCCGTTGGCAACGAGAAAAAAGAGGAAGGAGGCAATAGCCGCCACGCCAACCGAGAGTCCATCCATATTATCCAGGAGATTAAACCCATTAGTAATTGCTACCAGCCAGAAGATAGTGATTATTGCGGAAAGAAAAAGATTGGGAATAAAAAGGGTAATCCTGATGCCGACCAGAAAAAGACAAATTCCAATTACAATCTGGCCGCTTAATTTAAAACCGGGACGAAGACCAACTCTATCATCGATTAAACCAAAGCCAAGGATAACACCTCCACCAATAAGAATGACTAAAAGTTTCGGCAGGACATTTTTGATTCCGGGGAGATAATCCTGAATAGAAAATGGTAAAAATCTTGCCATTCCAGTCCTGATAAAAAGAATTCCGATGAGAATGGTAAAGAGAAAGGAGAGATAAATTGCTACTCCTCCTAATAATGGTTTTGGGTTCCGGTGAATCTTTCGTTCATTGGGATAATCCAAAACTTTAAGCGAAATGGCAACCTTCCTCATCACCGGTGTTAAAAGAAGAGAGAGAAGGAGAGAAAACAGAAAAACCAGAATATAAACTAAATACCACATAATATACTCGGAGGTTTCCTCCAGCGGCACGCTCGCAGTGATGCTCGCTATAGGCAACTCTCTGTCCGGGCATTCATACGTTGCCAAATGCCGCTTAAAGTAAACCTCCTCCTATTGGTTTACATACCAATGCACGCTACAGAAATAGTCCTCACTTTGTGCTTTGCATCAACACATTATTATACACTTTTTCTATGCTATTGACCATCACTTCTACAGGGAAGAGTTTCTTAATTAATCTCTGTCCTTCTCTTGCCATACTTATAGATTTATCATTATTACTCAAGGCATTGAGAATTGTGCTGGCAAGTTCTTTGGCATTCTTTGCCGGCACCA
>DAOVNU010000057.1 GCA_030630065.1 bacterium
AAGGAGTGTGAAGGATGGCAGAAGCAACCCCATAACCCAGATTGGAACACCATTCCTTCCGGAATTCAAAAAGGGTGAGGTTTTTCCCTTTTTTGCCAACCTTAAGCGCCTCTTCTATCTGAGATTGATTGAGGACTGGCTTCTGCTCTGATTTTTTAGAGCATCCGGGTAAAAAGGAGAATAAAAATATTAAGATTCCTATTGCTAAAATGACTTTTTTCATCTTTGTGATATTTTATAATACAAAGGATTAAAAAGCAAATTCTTTCAGGTATTTTTTTAAGTCCCTTTTATTGTTCTTTACCTTTTCTTCGGCGACCGCTTGCTCCAATTTTTTCTTTGTTCTACCCACTGCTGGTCCGGGTCTTATTCCTAAAATTTCCATAATCTGGTGACCGTCAAGAGCCAGTTTAAATTTAGCCGCCCTTCTTCTGCGGTTAATCTCTCTGGCTCTCTGCTCCAGTTCCCGGAGACGGGATTGTCCCTCTTCCACCTTTCTCCTATTTTTGCTGGTAATATCAGCCATTGCCAGTAGAAGAAGACCCTGCCAGTCCTTCCCTACCTCCCGCAGAAAGCGAAAGATTGCTCTTTCCGTTACATTTTTCTTAGCCAACCAGTGGGGGTGAAGATGATATGCAATGATTTTACTAATTCTTTTGGTATCTGAAGAGGATAACTTTAAACGAAGACCAACAGGTCTCATCATTTTAGCACCCAGATACGGATGTCCGTGAAATGTCCAACCCTTCCCGGGGACATATTTAGCGGTTTTTGGTTTACCGATATCATGGAAAAGGGCGGCAAGCCGCAAAGTTCTGTCCTTTTTTACTTTTGCCATATTATCCAGCACGGTGAGGGTGTGAGCAAAAAGGTCCTTACATTGAATATCATTTACCTCCTTAAGGGCAGAAATCTCCGGTAAGACCAAATTTAGCAATTTTAATTCATCTAATAATTTTATTCCTCTTGCCGGTGCGCTTGCATCAAGCATCAAAAGCAGTTCTTCGGCAATCCGCTCGGAACTCACAATCTTTATTCTTTCCCGATTTTCAATAATTGCTTCTTTTGTTTTTGACTCGATGTGAAATTTTAGTTTGGTCGCAAAGCGAACTGCGCGCAGCATCCTCAAAGGGTCGTCAGAGAATGTTTTTGCGGGGGAGGTGGGGGTGCGGATAATTTTTGCCTTGATGTCTTCTTTCCCGCAAAAGGGGTCGATAATGGTTTTTTCTCCCAGTTTTTGGGCAAGGCAGTTAATGGTGAAGTCCCGCCGCAAAAGGTCTTCGGATAAGGTTGCCCGGGAGACCCTTGGTTTGCGGGAATCCCGGGAATAACTTTCTTTTCTGGCGGTAGCAAATTCAACCGTTGTTTTTCCGAGTTTGAGCATTGCGGTGCCAAATCTCTGATAGGTGATGGGGGGAGGAATTTTTAAAGATTGGGTTATCTTTTTTGTTAGGAATAGAGCATCTCCATCCACCACAATGTCAATGTCATGGCAGGCCCTTTTTAATATTCTGTCTCTGAGATAACCTCCGACCAGATAGGCAGGAATTTTTTCCCGGTGAGCAACTTTGGTGATTTTACTGATGATTTCCGCTTCATTCATTCTTTAAATTTGGATTATTGCTTTGATAACCCCGTTACGATATTCAGAGACCAGTTCAAATGCCTCGCCAATTTTTTCCAGGGGATAGTAATGGGTGATAAGCGGTTTAAGATTAATCAGCCCTTCTTGTACCAATTTAATGGAGGTCTCGGTGTTACGTAAACTGCGGCGGACGTTCTGAATCAGAAGTTCTTTTCGCCGCATCTGGTGGGGCTCATAGGTGATGGCATCAACCTCAGGAATCCCGATAATCATCACTCTTCCTCCGAGAGCGGTAATTTTTAACGCCTGATTAACCGTTTCCTCTTTTCCTGCCGCCTCAAAGGTAACGTCCACTCCTCTTCCCTTTGTTGCTTCCATAATTTTCTTGACGATATCTTCTTTTTCAGGATTAAAGGTATGGTGGGCGCCAATTTTTTTTGCTGCGTTAAGCCGTTCGGGAACAAGGTCGGTAGCAAAGATTAAGACAGCCCCGGCCGCTTTTGCCGCTAAAAGAGTAACCAGTCCGATTGGGCCACTCCCGAGGATAGCCACCGTTTCTCCGGGAATAAGATGGGCGAGTTTTACCGCATAGACACCGATTGCCAATGGCTCCATCATTACTCCTTCCCCATAACTTAATTGGTCGGGAAGGGGAAAGACGTTTTCTTCCGGGATGACGATATATTCGCAAAAGGCACCATCTACCGGAGGAGTCCCTAAAAATCTAACGTCGGGGCAGATATTTTCTCTACCCTCACGGCAGACCTTACAGTCCCCGCAGGGAATTGCCGGTTCCACCACCACTCTTTGACCAACCCGGAAACCTTTTACTCCTTTCCCCAATGCGGCCACATCGCCGGAGAGTTCGTGACCAATAATCAGGGGTTTGCTAATAACCTGCTGGGAGCCAATCCTTCCTTGCGTATAATAGTGAACGTCGGAACCGCAAATACCTACCGTTTTTACCCTGATTAAGACCTCCTTCTCCTTTGGCTCGGGTTTTGGCACCTCACGGATTTCAAATTTTTTCTTTCTCAATAAAAATACCGCTTTCATTTTTTGCTTTCACCAATAATTAAAGAGGCGGCAGAGATAATGCCGGAATCGGTGCCAAGTTTTGCCGGGACAACCTTTACATCCTTTGCCAAAAGAGGAAATGCCCTTTTTTTAATCTCCTTATCTATACTATCAAAGAGGGGTTTTCCGGCTTGAGCAATTCCACCGCCGATAATGATTATTTCGGGATTAAGGAGGTTGATTAGACCGGAGAGCATTGTTCCTAAATAGAGCCCGACCTTCTCCCAGATTTCCTTTGCCAACGAATCTCCTTTTTGATAGGCCTGGCTAATTACCCTGGGACTAATTTTTTTTAAATCTCCTTTTACGATTTCTTTAATTTTGCTTTTTCTTCCTTTTTTAATTGATTCTCTTGCTATCTGGGAGATGTAGGTTGCGCCAACATAACGTTCGATACAACCAACATTTCCGCAATTGCATTTTGGACCACCAAAACAAATCGGGATGTGACCGATCTCAGCCGCAGAAAGTTTGCTTCCGCGAAAGAGTTTTCCGTTGAGAATCATTCCTCCGCCAAGACCGGTTCCCAGGGTAATGCAGATAATGTTTTTATAGCCCTTTCCGGCGCCATAAACGTATTCCCCGGAGGTGATGGTATTGACATCATTTTCTACGACAACCGGGAGATGAAATTTATCCTGAAAAATCTTTTTTAGAGGCAAGTTATTCCAGTCCGGTAAATTTGGCGCAGAGAATACTTTTCCATTTTTATCAACCAACCCGGGGGTGCCAATGCCAATGCCGGAAACATTTTTCTCTCCTTTCAAGGCAAATTTAATCCCCTTCTCCATCTGGGAAAGGACAGTTCTTTTCCCCTTCTTCCCCAGGGTTAGCAGTTGTTCCTTCTTTAAGATTTTTCCTTTTTCATTCACCAGACCAACCTTAATGAAGGTTCCCCCTAAATCCAACCCAACCACTGTCTTCATCGTATAGATAAATATAGCATTGCTCTGTGGCTATGTCAAAAAATTTGACACCTGAAAAAAGGAAATGGTAGAATAAAAAAAGTAAAAAATGGATTTAATCAAAAAAGAGACCGGCTTTACCCTGAGGGCATTTATTACCGGCGGCATTCTTTGTTTTTTAGTTGCCGTTGCCGCCCAGTATTGTATCAACATCGTCCATGGCTCCTACCTTGCCATTGACCATATGCCTGCGGGTGGAATATTTATCTTCTTTGTCTTTACCTTACTGATTAATACAGTTCTGCGCAAGATGGGAATTGGTTTTTCCTCCGCAGAGCAACTGCTCATCTATATCATGCTCATTGTTTGCAGTTCGGTAGTGACAATGGGTTTTGGTTCTCAAATCTTTCCGATGCTTGCCGCTCCTTTCTATTACGCTACCCCTGAGAATAGGTGGGCGCAAATTATCCAGCCCCATATCAAACGATGGTTAGTTCCCCAGGGAGCAGAGAATATTAGAACCTTCTTTGAGGGCTTACCCAGAGGAGCATCCATCCCCTGGATGACCTGGCTCAAACCGTTATTGCTCTGGCTTCCCTTTATTTTTGCTCTTTATTTTGTAATGATTGCAATAATGGTTATTCTGCGTAAGCAATGGGTGGAGAAGGAAAGATTAATCTTTCCTCTGGTGCGACTTCCCCTGGAGATTGTCAAGGAGGAGAAGAATAAAATCCTCGCTCCTTTTTATCGCAACAGAATAATGTGGCTTGGTTTTGCGATTCCCTTTGTTATTGGCAGTATTAATGCTTTACACCATTACTTCCACTTTGTTCCTTTAATCAATCTGGCGCAATCCATCCCTATCTTCAGGCAGACAACCGATATTGCTTTTCGCCTCAGTTTTCCGGTATTAGGACTTGCCTACTTGATTAATCTTGACGTTGCTTTCTCTCTCTGGTTCTTTAGTATTTTTTCCACTATGTTAAAAGGCATCTTCAATATCACGGGAATAAGCAGTGCGGAGAATGTTGGTATCTATGGCTGTGGTGGGGACCCTATCTTTAACCACCTGGGTACAGGCGCATTTTTGGTCTATGTTCTCTTCGGTCTCTGGATGGCAAGAGGTCATTTAAGGAATGTTTTCAGAAAGGCATTCAAAGGGGATAAAAAGATAGATGATTCAACCGAGATGCTTTCCTATCGGACAGCGGTAATTGGACTTATTCTTTGTACTATCTTTATGCTCTTCTGGCTTACCTTAAGCGGCATCTCTTTCTGGCTCTCCCTCTTTTTTCTCTTTGGCGCTCTTCTCTTGTTTTTTGGTTTAACCAGGGTTGTTGCCGAGGGAGGGATACCAACATTGGTAGCACCTTCCATTTCTTCGGCTCAGGTTGTCTCTTCCGTTGGCTCTTCCAATGTTGGTGCTTCTGGTTTAACCGGTTTGGGCTTTACCTATGTCTATGCCTCAGATGTAAGGACTTTTCCGATGTGTCCGGCGGCGCATGGTTTAAAGATGTCGGAGGAAATGGGGAAAAGAAAAAGATTACTCTTTTTGGGAATGCTTCTGGCTCTTATTATTGGGGTATTTGCTTCTCAGTGGTTAATTATTAAACTTTCCTATACCTACGGAGGAGCAAATCTTAATTCCTGGTATTTTGTGGGAGGACCACAAGCACCCTGGAAATATACGGCAGATAAAATATTACACCCTGAAGGTCCTAATGGTCTCGGATGGTTTTGTAAAGGAATTGGGGTGGCGATAATGTTTGGTCTGATGTTTATGCGCAATAGATTCCTCTGGTGGCCCTTACATCCGATTGGCTTTGCTGTTGGTTCGGTCTGGCTGATGGGCTCTCTCTGGTTTTCTATTTTTCTGGCATGGTTATTGAAAACCTTAATCTTGAGGTATGCCGGACCAAAGATATACAAAAATAGTATTCCTTTTTTCTTGGGTTTAATCTTAGGTCAGTATACCTGTGCCGGAACATGGTTTGTTATTGATTACTTCAGCAAAATGACCGAGAATATAGTCTTCTGGATATAGGAGGCAAGGAAGTTATCCTTCATCGGCACGTTTGATTTCCCCAGCGAGGAAATCTTCGCTCTCATTCCT
>DAOVNU010000019.1 GCA_030630065.1 bacterium
GAAAATAAATAGTCGCTTCCAGGATGTAAAAGAATATTTCAAGGCATCCTTTATTCCCTTACCCTGCTCTTGACGTTCCTCCTGTTTCTCCTTCTTATGTTCTTCTGTTTTTTCTATCTTTTTCTCACCCTGCCCTTCTAATGTAATTTCTTCTCCTTTAATCTGGCTGAAGTCAAAGAGGTTATGGCAGGAAGGACATATTCCGCGCACAAGGTCATTCTCACTCAATTCCCCGCTGCATTTTGGACATTTGTAATTAACCATTTATCTTTTTACCGGTATCTGTATTTATTCCTCTTCCACCATTCTTCCCACTCTTTCTTTGTCGCAAATCCAAAGTTTTTTCCAATAATACCTCCTAACGCTTGATTAATATGGAAATATCCAATTGTCTCTCTTGCCGAACCGCTTTTGGTTGTGTCGGGTATTGTCTTTATTAATTCGATTAATTTAACAACCGATTCCTTTTCGCCGAGTCGATAGAGTGATTTCCCAATAATCGCCAGTTCGGAATAAACTGTTCCCGAAGGAAAATGATAGCCAAATTGAGCTCCAGGACCCTGGGTATCACCTTCTTTTAAATATCCAATCTCCTGATTCCATGCATTCCATAGAGTACCTACGGCATGAGGGTCCCCAATCGTTCCCAGGGCTCCTGCAGCGTCACCGCGAAGGATACGCCATTTTATCTCAATAGTCCAATACTCCAGGATAGGCAGCGCCCGACTATCTTTAATTTTACTCAGGGTATAAATAAGCTGGCTTGTTCCCGGGTAGGGCGTAACCATAAGACCACCTTTTTGAGGTTTGGCTTTTAGAATCTCAACAATTTTCTCAATTACAAAAGGAGTTGTTTCTTTTCCCATCTTCAGCAGTTGCGGTAGTATTTCAAAAGTATACTGATTTCGTTGACTGACACTCTGAAAATTCGCACTTCCAATTATTTTGCGGATTTGGGCTGCTTTCTCCGGAGAAGCTTTACTCTCTGGAATAAGGCCTTTCATTGTGATTTTAGAACTGCAACCACCCATAATGAGCAAAAGAACTGTAATCCCTGTATTAAACAATTTACTTTTTAGCATTTGCATCTTTAAATCTACCGCCTTTATTTCTATCCCTACTTATATTTACTCATCCTGTACATCGCATCAGCCAATTTTCCTTCTGTTCCGCCGATGTCGGTTATATACCAGCGATGAAACTGTTTTTTCAGGGTAAAGGGAATACTGGTCGGTTCCTTTTTCATTTTTGGTCGGGGAGCGCCAAGTTTGGAAATAATTGCCCCCAAACCAAGGACATCGCTCACCAAAACTTTCAGTTCTACTTCGGCCGTGTTTCCTTCCACATTTACTTTGCCTATGGAATATGACTTATACCGAGAGATAGCAAAAGCGCTAAGAGCTGCTTTGCCCAATCTTTCGTTTTTAAAAAGGGTCCTGGGGTCTTGTTTAAAACCGTATTCCTTTAAACCTTCAGGTATCTCTTTCGGTTTTTTCTTCCCCTTTTCAGCACTCTCCATCCATCCCTTAAGTTCCTTTGTAAGATTTTCCCGTTTATCCTTATCCCACATAAGATCACTTATTTTCATTACGTTATCCATAAAAGCATCCACAGTTTTTGCCGGGTCTCCCTGAACACTGTTCTCTATTCTTTTTACATAAGAGGAATATTTCCACCATCCACCAATTCCGAGCAGAAAAACTATCAGAAAAATAACTATTTTTTTCATTACCTCCCCCTTAATTGCAATTATAGAATTTAAATTATTTTACCACAGATTCAGGGATTACTGCAACCTTGCCCTACCCTTAAAATTTGTTCTGCCCATATCTATTTGATAAATGATAAGGTCGGTGTTAAGATAAAGTTGCAATGATTATTCCTTTTATAAGTTCTTCCTTTTCATCAAACGTTTATCTCATCAAAGCAAAGAAGATTACCCTTATTGATGTGGGGATGGAGCCGGAAAATCTTCTGAAGAAATTAAAGGAAGAAATTAACCTTGAAGATTTAAATCTTATCATCCTTACCCACAGCCATCCCGACCATACTCTCGCCCTTCCTTTTCTTTTAAAAGAGACCCGGGCAAAGGTCGCTATCCATAAAGATGAGTTAACGTCCAAAACCAAATCAATTATGGGATTCCCCATTCCTGAAATCAAACCCGACCTTATTCTTAACGGAGGAGAAAAACTAAACTTAGGAGATTTTTCACTTAAGGTAATTCATACCCCGGGCCATACTTCCGGTTCGATTTGTCTCTATCAGGATGGAATTTTGTTTTCCGGTGATACCATCTTCGCCTGTGGCAACATCGGCAGAACAGATTTAGGTGGTGATAATAAGGATTTGCTTTCCTCCATTAAAAAATTAAATCAGTTAGAGGTAGAAACCGTCTATCCCGGTCATGGAGAGATTATTGCAAAGAATGCCAGAGAAGAGATTGTTTCTTCTCTCCGATTAGCGGAAGATTGCCAATAAAACCAAGAACAGCAGGTAGAGGCGAAAAGAAGGCGTAAGAGAGTTTGACCTTTGCCTATGATTCTGTTAAAATAGAAAGTGAAAAAGAGTTCACCATCATCAGGCACACAGTCAATATAGCTGCTCGACTCTGTGGTGTCGCTAAAAAATCTCAAATTCTTTTTACTGAAACCACGATGAATATGGGAAAATCGTTCAAAGAGAAAAGGAAATTTCCCCGATTAGATTCCTCACTTTTACTTCATTATCAAGTTTACAACACAACCGAGATTGTTAAAGATATCTTTTTAACCAAGGATATCAGTGAAGGTGGGCTATCTTTTAGCTGTCCAGAAGATTTTAAAGTAGAGACAATATTAGAATTAGAGATTCTCTTACCTACAAAGGATATTTCCTTAAAAACATTAGGTAAGGTTGTTTGGTCACAAGAGATAGAACCATCAAAGTATGATATCGGGCTTTCCTTTGTAAAAATTAATGAAGAAGATAGAAAAGCATTATTTTCTTATCTTTCTCTATTTGGTCGGGAAAAGAAATACCAAAGTTTCCGTTCCAAATTTTGGGAAAGGATGGGAATAGTATTAATCATTGGCCTTCTTGTTACAATTTACTTTATCGAGACCAATATCTTTCCCGGTACTGCCGCTTCAATAAACCAGTTTATTGTGACAGTGATTCTGGTTAGTTTAGGAATGACCTGGTGGCAGCAAAGAAAATTCCAGCGGCAATTAAAAAAGACCTCCGAGAAGCTAGGCGATACCGAAAGAGATTTAAGGAAGTCCTATCTTAATACAATCAAGACACTAGCCCTGACTTTAGAATCAAGAGACCCCTATACTAAGGGCCATTCCACCCGTGTTACCGAATATGCCCTTGCTGTTGCCGAGCAATTGGAGTTTTCTGAAGATGAAAAGGAAGTCATCAGAAATGCTGGTATTCTTCACGATATTGGAAAGATATCGATTAGCGATTCTATCTTACAGAAACCGGCCAAATTAACCGAAGATGAGTATGCGATTGTGAAAAAGCATCCTGATATCGGTGTCTCAATTATTAAACTGCTTTCCTTTCTCAAGAAGGAACGCAAGATTATTTTAGAACATCACGAAAGGGTTGATGGGAAAGGGTATCACGGAATGATTCTGGATAAAATTCCTTTTATCTCCCGGATCCTTGCGGTAACAGATAGCTTTGATGCAATGACCTCTGACCGTCCTTACAGGAGCGCCCTCACTGTTGAGGAAGCTTTAGAGGAACTAAAAAGAAACAAAGGCACCCAATTTGACCCTGAGATAGTAGACATTTTTGTGAAGGTCATAGAAAAGGATAATGATTTTAGTAAGTCATAATCTCCTCCTTTTCATTGCTCCCCGGGTAGGGCTCGAACCTACGACATTTCGGTTAACAGCCGAACGCTCTACCATTGAGCTACCGGGGAATAATTTTTTTCGGCCACTACACGCAAAGATTCAATAACTTTTCCCATCGTTCATCAACGTGATTCTGTATGTTCTCCAACAAACTTTTATTTTCCGGTTTAAAAAGATGTTTAAAACGACCCTGTAATTTTAACCATTCGGCTACAGGTTTCTTCTCCTTGGGCCTGTAGGTAAGAGAATATTTCCCGTTAATCGCTTCATAGAGGGGCCAGAAACAGGTATCTGCCGCAAGCCGACCAACCTCCAGGGTCTGTTCCGGTGGATATCTCCAGCCCAGCCGGCAGGGAGAAAAAACATCGATAAAGGAAGGCCCGTCGGTATCCAATGCCTTTTCTACTTTACCGATTAAATCATTCCATTTTCCCACCGTTGCGGTGGCGGCATAAGGAATTTGGTGCGCAACCATAATGGCGGTTAGTTCTTTTTTAAACCGAACCTTTCCGGGAATTACCGTTCCTGCCGGGGCGGTCGTAGTGCTGGCTCCTTTTGGAGTGGCAGAAGAGCGCTGAATCCCGGTATTCATATAGGCCTGGTTATTATAACAAATGTAGAGAAAACGATGACCTCTTTCCACCGCCCCGGAAAGTGCCTGTAAACCAATATCATAGGTACCACCATCTCCGCCAAAAGCGATAAACCGAATATCTTTTTTGATTCTTCCCTGTTTTTTTAAACTCCTGTAAGCCGCCTCTATCCCGCTGATTGTACTTGCCGCATTCTCAAAAGCATTATGGAACCAGGGAACCTGCCAGGAAGAATAGGGAAAGATGGTACTGGCAACCTCCAGACAGCCGGTAGAGGCCACTGCTACAACTGGTTCCTTTGCGGCTAATAACACCTGTCTGGCAACAATTCCCGCTCCACAACCAGGACAAAGTCGATGTCCCCCGACAAATAATTCCTTTTTTTCCGATAATTCCCTTAAATTTGCCATTGTTTTTTCCCTTTATTATTCTCTTACGCCTAAATAGGTTACCAAATTTTTAATTTTACCCGTTTTCTTTATCTCGTCAAGGTCTTCGTAAATTGCTTTAATTTCTTTTAATCCAATATCCCGACCGCCAAGCCCATAGATATAGTTAATAATCTTCGGTCTTTCTCCTGTATCGTAAAGAATGTTTCTAACCTCGCTGAAGAGGGGACCACTCACTGCGTTGAAGGAATCGGAACGGTCTAAAATTGCAATTGCTTTAACATTTTTCAATGCCTCTTTTAATTCTTCTGCAGGAAAGGGGCGAAAAACCCTTAATTTCAAAAGACCTGCTTTTATTTTTTCCTCACGCAATTGGTCAACCACTACTTTGATTGTTCCTGCCGTAGAACCCATTGCAACAATGGCAATTTCACTGTCCGCAACTTTATAATCTTCAAAAAGTTGATAGTTCCGGCCAAATTTCCTTGTAAATTCTTCCCCTACTTTTGAAATTATTGCTTTGCTTTTAATCATTGCTTCTGCCTCCTGGCGCTTGTGTTCAAAATAATAATCCTGTAAATCCAGAGCGCCAACGGTAAAAGGATGCTCTATGTCCAGAAGGTAATTTTTTGGCTTATATTCGCCGATGAAATTTTTTACTTCTTCGTCGGAAAGCGGCTCTAACATCTCCAGGCAATGGGAAAGGATAAAACCATCGGTAGTAACCATCACCGGCAAAAGCGATTCCTCGGCAATTCTCACTGCTTGAATAAGGTTATCGTACGTTTCCTGCACACTCTCTGAAAAGATTTGAATCCAGCCGGTATCCCGCGCTCCCATTGAATCGCTGTGGTCACAGTGAATGTTAATCGGTGAGGAAAGGGAGCGATTAACCATCGGCATCACAATGGGTAATCTTAAACCGGAAGCAATGTTCAAAATCTCCCACATCAAGGCAAGACCCTGGGAAGAGGTTGCAGTCATTGCCCTTGCGCCGGCAACGCATGCTCCTACCGTAGCACTCATTGCACTGTGTTCGCTTTCCACCGGAACAAATTCCGTATCCACCTTTCCATCGGCAACAAATTGCGAGAAAATCTGCACAATTTCCGTAGCCGGTGTAATCGGATAAGCCGCCACCACGTCAGGGTTAATCTGTCTCATTGCTTCGGCAAAGACCTCATTAGCCGTTTTGGCTATTCTTTTTTTAGACATTTTTTTCTCCCTATTTTTAGACAGATTAACGCAATTTCTCTCAAAAGTCAAAAAATGGTATAGTAAATAAAAATGAACCTTACCATTCAAATAGTAATCTTTCTGTTCACCGTTTTTATTGTCCTTAAAGGGGCGGACTTATTTGTTAATTCAGCCGTTGCTATTGCCGAAGGGATGGGAATTTCCAAAGCTCTTATCGGGGCAACAATCGTTAGTTTAGCCACAACCCTTCCCGAACTGTGCGTTTCTTCCTTTGCTGTTTTAACCGGTCACGCTCAGGTGGCATTGGGAAATGCAATGGGCTCGGTGGTCTGCAATATCGGACTTTTTGGATTCTGCGTGCTTATTTCTACGATTATCATCAAGAAAAAAATTCTTCTGCAACAGGGGCTGATTATGCTGGCCTCGGGCTTGCTTCTTTACCTTTTTTCTCAATGGGGAATAATTAGCAGGTCAGCCGGTATTTTTCTCCTGGTCTGCTTTGTATTTTACTTCTGGTTTTCCTACAAAAAAGCAAAGGAAAAGTATCAAAGAAAAAAGGAGTTTGCTCTTTCAAAAAACATCCTTTTATTCATTTCGGGAGCAATTTTAGTAGTAGGAGGAAGTAGGGTCATCGTTCTTTTAGGGATAAAGATTGCCACATCCTTAGGGATACCGGAATTAGTCATTTCGGCATCTTTAATTGCTTTGGGCACATCCTTACCCGAACTGATTACCTCGCTTACCGCTCTTGTTAAGGGTCATCTAGAGATTTCTGCCGCCAATATTATTGGTGCCAATATCCTTGACATTCTTCTGGTGGTAGGGATATCCGCAACTATCTCCCCTTTGCCGATAGAGCCCCAGACAAAATCTCTTATCCTGCCAATGATGCTTCTTTTGATGTTCTTAATGCTCTTTTTCGGATGGACGAAGAAAAAATATCAACGTTGGGAGGGAATGGTTCTTTTCTCGGTTTACGGTGTCTTTCTCTTTCTTCTATTTGTCCAATAAGGGTTCAATCTTTTCCTTAAAAATTCTCTCCCAACTGTATTGCCTGATAACTTTCTCAAAGAGAAGGGATGTCTTGTCATTGTTGAAAAATTTTACGATGCGTTGAGCGATTTCTTCGGGTTTTTCCTTGAGATTAAGATAATTAACCTCTCCCCCTCCTATTTCGGGTAAAGGAGCAATCTCCGAGGTAAAAATGGGTCTGCGGAGCAGTCCTGCCTCCAGAAGGGGAATACCAAAGCCCTCCTGATAACTGGTGACCAGGAGCAAGTCGGAAAGCAGATAAAGGTCACGTAAAAGTTTCAACCCCACCTTTAACCGTTTTTTAGTAAAAGGGTCAATAACATTATGGAGAAAAATAACCTCTTTTTTTAAGCCCAATTTTTTGACAAGTTCTTCGAGTAAGGCAAAATAATTCATTCCTTTTTTGAGATGAGGGTCAGGAGGGCCGGTGATAATCAATTTAGGACTTGCTCCTTTCTTTGAGAGCTCTTTTATTATTCTGATTGCAAACTCAACGTTCTTGCGTTTAATAACCCTCGCGGGGAAAAGAATGGTTAAACTCTCCCCCAATTCCAACTTATTAAAAAGATAGACCGCTTGTGGGGAAAGGTCCAGAAATTTGGAAAGATTTAGACCATTGGGAATAACTTCGATTTTTTCCTTTTTCAGACCCCAGATTTTGGCAAGTTGAGTTTGTCGCAGTTTGGAAATGGTCACGTACTCCACATTCGGCAGAGGTTTTTTGAGAAGATTCCAGGGATATTTTTTGATGGGAACAGAAGCAAGATAATCCTTATAGGTAGGGTCAATCAAAGGAGAATCGTGAACCCAGGCAATAAATTTTTTCTTTGTTTGAGGAATGAGTTGGTGCAAGGCAGTCAGTAAAGCAAGATTAAAGGGCATCGAAAGAACGTTGTGGCAGATGACAACATCGCTTTTCTTTAACTCCTTTCTTAAGGACTTTTCTATTTTTTCTTTTAATCGCTCAAATTCTTTGAAATCTCCTCTTTTTATCTGTTCATTCGCCTTCTGGTTTAAAGGATAAGTAGAGTCAATTTCGGGGATAACTGCTACCTCTACGTCCGGCGCAAATTTCTTTCCCTTCCCGACAATAACTTTTGTTTGATATCCACCTTTGGCAAATAGTTTTGCTTGCGCCTCCAGGACAAATTCCACCCCGCCAATCACCGGCGGACAACTGTAATGGATAAAAGCGATTTTTGGTTTTTGAGTCATTTACAATATATTAACATTTTTATTACTTCACTACCAAAATTCAGGGTATGTTCCTAACTTTGTATTTGAAAAATCTTAAGGTATAATGGAATGAAGGTGAACAGCAAGATTTAGAATTAGTCCACAATATTGAAGGTTTTTAATTGATAAAGTGTCTAACTATATAAATGAAAGAAAGCATTTTAATTGCCAACTCTCAGAAAGGCGATACACAATCCTTCAGTGAGTTGGTTTCTCTTTACCAAAGAAGAATCTATGATTTAGCCTATCGGATAACTCATAGCCATACCGATAGTGAGGATATTGCCCAGGAAGTATTTATCCGACTATGGAGAAAAATCCATAAATTCAAAGGCGAATCATCCTTTTTTACCTGGCTTTACAGGATGGTAATAAATGTATCTAAAAATTATCTGAGAAGCAGACCGACGAACCAAGTATTATTTGAGGAAGCAACAATCGGTCAGGGCTTAATGAGCAAAAGAAAGAATCCTGCAGAGGAATTAATTTTCCAGGAGACAAGTAAGGTGGTGACTAAAGCAATTGATACTCTTCCCTTCAAACATAGAATGGTTGTTCTTCTTCACGATATAGAAGGATTTTCCCA
>DAOVNU010000004.1 GCA_030630065.1 bacterium
CTAACTCACTTTAAAGTTCCCAGAGTAATAGAATTCAGGGATAATTTCCCGCGGACCCCGGTAGGCAAGATTAAAAAAAGCGCTTTGAAATAAATGATGAAAAATATTCCCCGAAAATTCGCTGAATTTGTCATTCGCTTCCGGGTATTATTTATTCTTATTTCCTTACTTCTTTCCTTCTTTTTTCTCTACGTTCAGAAGGACCTAAAAATTCAAACCAATCTTGGTGATTTTGCCCCCCAGAAACATCCCCACGTCCTGGTGCAAAAACAATTAAATTATATCTTTGGAGGACTGAACCAAATCTCGATAGCGCTTGTAGTAAAGGAAGGGGATATATTTAATCGGTCCAGTTTGAATAAGGTACAGAGAATTACCAACAAACTTTATCTTTTGGACGGAGTAAATGCCGGTAGAATCGTATCGCTGGCGGCGAGAAAGATTAAGAGGGTGGAAGTAACTGCCGATGGGTTCAAGATAGAGAGATTAATGCCGGAGGTGCCGGAAACGCAACAGGGAATGGAGAGGTTGAAAAGAACAATCTTGAAAAATCCGATGCTCTACGGTCCTGTTGTATCCAGGGATTTTAAAAGCACCTTAATCCAGGCGGACTTTGAATCCGGAGTATCTTCTAGGAAAATCTTCGGGGAACTTTCGCAAATTATTGAGTCCGAAAAAGATGGAAATAACGAAATCTATATCGCGGGAAGACCGATTTTGGAGGGATGGCTCAATTTCTATCTTCCCCGGATGCTTAAAATATTTCTCCTAACGTTGCTGGTGATTCTTTTTCTCCTTTTCCTTGCCTTTAAGTCAAGGAGAGGGGTAATTTTACCGATGGTTTCCGCCTTAATGGCTACGGTCTGGGGGTTGGGAATTTTAGCACTTTCCGGTTATGGACTTGACCCGGCTACGATATTGGTACCATTTTTGATTTTGGCTCTGGGGACAAGCCATTCTATCCAGTTTATTAAACGTTATTATGAGGAGGTAGGAATTTTCCCCGAGAGGAGAAAGGCATCCCTGGAAACCTTGCAATCTTTGTTTATCCCGGCAAGTATTTCCCTGATTACCGATGGTCTTGGTTTTCTTTCCCTGCTGTTAATTCCCCTGGTTACCATTAAGAGTATGGCTATTGTTGCCGGGGCAGGGGTGTTGAGCATTTTCTTTACTACCGTAACATTTATTCCTGCCTGCCTTTCTATTCTACCTCTTCCCAGAAGAATAGAGGTAAAAAGGGAAGAAAGGCCTAATATAATCGATAAAGTTTTGGGGAAGATAGCAGGAATTGCCAGCAGGAGAGTGTCAAGAAGGGCCGTCATCGGACTCTTTTTGCTCCTGGCTTTTTTGGGGATAACGGGCACCACTAAAATTGTCGTCGGGGATAATGAATCCGGCTCAGCCATTCTCTATCCGGACAGCCCATATAACGTTGCCGAAAGAGTCATTAATACCAAATTCTCCGGCTCCAATCCTTACTATGTCTTTGTGGAAGGAAAAGAGGAGGATTCTTTAGTGAGTGCAGAGGTTTTGATGGAGATGGATTCCTTACAGCAATATTTAAGGAAAAATGTGAAAGAGATAGGATATACCGTTTCTTTAGCGGACTATATCAAAGGGCTAAATTTTACGATGTGGGGCGGAGACCCAAAATACCTGACAATTCCCGAAAATGACAGAACCATTGCCGAATATCTCTTTCTCTACTCTGTTTCCGGGTTTCCCGGTGACTTTGACCCGGTGGCAAGTCCAAACTTTCAATATGCCAATATCAAGGTGGATTTGAAGGACCATCGGGCGAGCACAATAGGGAAAATCATCAAGTCCACTAAGGACTGGATTAAGAAAGAGCATCGGACAAAAAATGTGAAGTTTCGCTATGCCGGAGGAGATATTGGGATTTTGGCTGCGGTAAATGAGATTATTGCCAGGACCTTGCCTTCCACTATTCTTCAGGTTTCCTTCCTGGTTTTCCTCTGTATTTCTCTTTTCTATTCTTCCGTTATTGCCGGGTTTTTACTGCTATTGCCTTTGCTTTATAGTTTGTTATTAACCTTCGGAATCTTAGGTTTTTTGAGGATTGGTCTTACGGTGGAGACCTTGCCTGTGGCGGCATTGGGAATTGGGTTGGGTGTTGATTATGGCATCTACGTGATAAGCCGTCTCTCTCAGGAATTAAAGAAAGGGTCAAGTTCCTTTTCGGATGCTCTTCACACATCCCTTGTTACCTCGGGAAAGGCGGTATTCTTTACCGGAACGATTATGGCTTTGGGGGTCTTTTCCTGGGCATTTTCTCCCATTAGATTGCAGGCAAGGTTGGGTATTCTTTTGGGCTCGTTTTTACTCTTAAATATGGTAGGAGCATTGGTTTTGCTTCCCTGTCTGGTCAGGATGATAAAACCAAAATTTATTTTCAGGAAACGTTAATTTACGCAAAAAAAAGGAGAAAAAAATGGGTAAATTTTTGTTAAAGGTATTAGGGATTTTGGTAGCAGCAACTTTTCTTTATTTTCCCGTGAAGGGAAATGCTGCTTCAAAGCCGTATGAAGGAATTTCGGCTGAGGAATTAATGAAAATTAAGTATGACATCAAGTATACCAAATTTGCCAAGGACTTTCACTGTATAGGGGATTTTTACTTGACCGATAAACGTGGTTTTTCTCGTCACCGCAGATTTCTGCGCGACCGTATCATTCTCAATAGGCCGGCCGATGGTCTTGATTATAAGGATATGGTGGTAATTACCAAGCCGGCGAATATCAAGGGATTAGCGGTTCTCACCTGGTCTTATCTTAACCCCAAAAGAGAACGGGAACAGTGGCTCTGGCTTCCTTCTCAGCGAAAGGTTCGCCGTACCTCTCCCTCCCGACCGGATGATGCTTTTCTGGGAAGTGATTTTACGGTGGAGGAGATTACCTCAAGAAAATGGGAGGATGAAACCTACAAAATTTTAAGAGAGGAGAAATTTTCGGGATATAAGTCCAAATTTACCGGAGAAACCTACTACTCAGGTCTTGATTGTTATGTCGTGGAGGCAAAACCAAAGAAGGAGAATTGGTATTACACCAAAAGAATTGTCTGGCTTGACAAGAAAACCGGGGGAAGTATTTTTGAGGAAATTTATGACCAGTTAAATCGCAAGGACAGGATTATTTTCCGGAAGTATGATTTTCTTCCCGAGGGTCCGGCTCATAACCTTTTGGAATGCACTAATTTGAGGACAGGGCATTGGACGGTTGTGAAACTGAGTGAAGTTAAATTTAATAGCGGACTTAAGGAAGGTGCTTTCACCTATAAAGCGTTAGAACGAACTAAGTGGTGAAGAACTAAAAAAAGAAAAGAGAAGAAATAGAATAGGAAGGGGGAAAAATTATGAGAAAATTTTATGTAGGTTTGGGATTATTGGTATTTCTGTTAACAGGGGCATCTCTGGCTCAAGGGGAAAATTTCGATAATCTCACCATCTCCGGATACTTGAGGAATGAAACCGCAACCCATCTGTATGACTTTGATACCCTGATGAAGATTCAAAACACCCTTCAACTGGGAGCAGAATATCGGTTTAACGATAATCTTCACCTCTTTGTGCTTGTGAGAAAATTTTATGACTTTGTATTTGATGTTGAAGATAAATATAAAACGGTAGGAGACCAACTGCGTACCAACACGGGAAATTCCTGGTTAAGGGAAGTTTACCTGGATATCCTTACTGAAAAGGTAGACATTCGTCTGGGTAAACAGCAGGTTGTCTGGGGAACGGCGGATGGAGTGAGAGTTCTGGACAGGGTGAACCCTGCCGATATGCGTAATGCCTATCTGGATGACCCGGTGGACTATCGCATCCCTCTCTGGATGTTAAAGGTAGAATATGCCCCCACCATCAATGGGACATTACAGTTTTTAGTGATTCCGGATTTTGAAGCCAACTATTCCGCCCCGGCCGGTTCCCCTTTTACTTACCGTGTAGCCGAGATTGGTGCCCGTAACGCCGCACTATTTCCCGGTACGATTGACTGGCAGGAGGAGAAACCCAAAGATGGAATGGACAGTAGTCAGATTGGTGTCAGATGGTTGGATATGCTTCCCAATGGATTAGAATATAGCATCAACTATCTTCATGGTTACGACTATTCTCCGGCGGTTTATACTTTGGGTATGACTCCTCCCGGTCCCCCGGGTCCTGGTTCTACATTACATCTGATGAGGAAATATGAGCGCACCGAAATGTATGGTGCCTCTTTTACCAAAGCCATTAATTCCGGCGCCCTTGCCGGATTGAGTATCAGGGGAGAATTTGCCTATATCCAGGATGAACCGGTTCCCTACGGGACCGATGGAATGACTGTAGGAATTACCCATACTGACCGATACAACTATGTTCTGGGATTTGATAAATACCTCTGGGCAAATACCCTGTTTTCTTATCAGTTTATCCAGTTTATTAATTCCAAAGATAGGGAAAAAGGATTCTGCCTCCTGAATGAAGCCACGCTGGGAAAGGCGGATAAGATAGAAACAATGATGACCTTGAAGATTGCCAAGAGTTTCCTTCATGAGAGATTAAAGCCGGAGATTCTCATTATCTATGGGTTTAATAATGACTGGAAGATTAGCCCCAGGGTGGTATTTGAACTCAGGGATTATCTCTTTTTAACCGCCGGTTTGCATCTCTTTGACGGAAAGCCCTCGCATCTTTACGGTGAGTTTGTTGACCACGACCAGGTTTATGTGAAGGTAGAATACGGATTTTAGGTAATTAAACTTTTCTCCCAGTCCAGAAGTTTCTTTTTTAGTTTCTTGCCGAAGACATATCCACCCAGGGAGCCATCCTTTCTGATTACCCGATGGCAGGGGATAGCGACGGGATAAGGATTTTTCTTTAAGGTCTGACCGATTGCTCGTGCCGCTTTGGGCATTCCTATTTTCTTTGCCACCCATTGGTAAGACCTTGTCTCGCCGAAAGGAATTCCGCTTACCGCTTTATAGACCGCTTTTTGAAATAGGGTGATTTTTTGACAGAAAACCATATTTATTTTATTATAACTCTTTAATATGGAAACGCAAGACATTATTAAGGAGTTAAAATTTAATAGGGATGGTCTTATCCCGGCAATTGTTCAGGATGCGGAGAATAATGAGGTCTTGATGCTGGGATACATCAATAAGGAATCCTTTTTGAAAACCCTGGAAACAGGTAAGGTTCATTTTTTCAGCAGGTCAAGACAGAAACTCTGGTTAAAGGGAGAAACCTCCGGTCATTTTCAGTTATTGAAAGAAATTCTTCTTGATTGCGATAACGACACAATTCTGCTTAAGGTGAAGCAATTAAAGGGGGCTTGTCATAAGGGATACCGCAGTTGCTTTTACCGGAAGTTTGAATCCTCTACCGGGAAGTTCAAAATATTCAAGAAGAAACTTTTTGAGCCGAAAGAAATCTATTAATGAAGACACTGAATTGTAAACTCTTATTTGTATTGGTCATTATCGGGGTCTGCATCTGGCAGATATATCCGCCGACAAAGAAAATCAAGCTTGGGCTTGACCTTCTGGGAGGAATGCAGTTGATGCTTCAGGTAGAAAAAAGCGGTTTAAAGAAAGAGACCGCTAAAGATGTTACCGACAGGGCGTTAGAGATTATTCGCAATCGGATTGATGCTCTGGGAGTGGCAGAGCCGGTAATCCAGAAAGCCGGGGAGGACCGTATTTTAATCCAGCTCCCCGGGGTAAAGGACCCGGAGAGGGCAATCGAAATTATTGGCAGAACCGCCCTTTTAGAATTTAAGTTGGTTAATGATGACCGGGAACTTTTAGATAAAGCTCTTTCAGGAGAGGTTCCTGATGGCTATGAGGTTGTCTATCTTGTGGAGAAGGATGAAAGGGGAATTTCTCGTGAGGGCTCTCCCCTGCTTTTAAAGAAAGAGGCGGAACTCACCGGTTCGGGCTTAAAGGATGCTTACGTTGGTATTGACAACAATGGGCTTCCCGAGGTCAGGTTGGAATTTAACCGGAAAGGGGCGGGAAAATTTGCCAAAATTACGGGAGCCAATATTGAGAAAAGATTAGCAATAGTCCTTGATGGTAAGGTTTTCTCTGCTCCGGTGATTAGAGACCGTATTCCGGGGGGTAAGGCCCAAATTAGCGGTCGGTTTACAATGCAGGAAGCAAAGGACTTGGCGATTGTGCTCAGAGCAGGGGCGCTTCCGGCGAAACTCTCCATCATCCAGAAAAGGATTGTTGGTCCGAGTTTGGGCCGCGAGTCAATCAAGAAAGGAACGACTTCAGCCATTTTAGGAGCAATTCTGGTGGTGCTTTTTATGGTAATTTATTATGCGGCTTCAGGGATGATTGCCAACTTTGCTCTTTTCCTCAACGTCCTTATTATTTTAGCGGTGCTTGCCTTTTTTAAAGCGACCTTAACCCTTCCCGGGATTGCGGGAATTGCTTTAACCATTGGCATGGCGGTTGATGCCAACGTTCTTATCTTTGAACGGATTAGAGAGGAACTAAAAATAAGAAAGATGATTCGTTCCAGTATTGATGCGGGTTATGAAAAGGCATTGGTAACTATTGTTGACTCTAATCTTACCACCGTCATTGCCGGTTTTGTTCTTTTTCTTTTCGGCACCGGACCCATCAAGGGTTTTGGACTAACCCTGACGATTGGAATCCTGGCCAATATCTTCACCGCGGTTTTTGTTACGAAACTTATTTTTGACTTTATCTGCAGCCGGTACAAAATGGAAAGGATGAGCATCTAAATGCGACTAATCAGGAGAGAAACAAAAATTGACTTTTTTGGCAAAAGAAAGATTTTCTTTACTCTTTCCGCTTTATTCATTATTTTAGGGCTTGTTACCTTTATCTGCCGGGGTAAGAACAACTTTGCCATTGATTTCACCGGGGGACGACTTCTGCAAGTAAGATTTGAAAAACCAATCTCCTTAAACCAAATCAGGGATTCCCTAAAAAAGGTTGGCTTAAGCCAGATCCCTATCCAGGAGGTTGGGAAAGGACATCGTGAAATCGTTTTGAAAACTACGGCGGAGACCTCCGGGATTCTGACTCAATTTCATCAGGAGTTGAGCGATAATCATTTTGAGATTATTGCCGACGAGATGATTAGTCCGACAATGAGTAAGTCCCTCAGAAGAAAGGGGTTGCTGGCCTTTTTCTATGGGATGATTGGTATTCTTTTATACATTGCTTTCCGCTTTGAATTCAGGTTTGCTGTCTGCGGAGTAATCGCAGTTTTTCACGATATATTAATTACCGTTGGATTTTTGGCTCTTTTCGGCAAACAGATTGATAGTAAGATTATTGCGGCTCTTTTAGCCCTGGTGGGATACTCTATTAATGATACGATTGTCATTTTTGACCGCATCCGGGAGAATTTAAGGAAGAGTAAAAAAACCAATTATACCGAGTTGTTTAATAAAAGCATCAATGAGGTTTTAAGTCGTACCCTGATTACCTCTTTTACCACGATTCTGGTTCTTCTTTCCCTTTTCTTCTTTGGAGGAAATATCATTCATAATTTTGCCTTTACCCTTTTGGTAGGGGTAATTACAGGAACCTACTCCTCAATCTTTATTGCCAGCGCTTTAGTTATAGAATGGGAAAAGAAAAGCCCTCATCGTTTCCGCGTATGAGGATTATTGGGGGGAACTGGAGAGGAAGGAAACTGAAAATAGAGAAGGGTTTAGAGGTCAAGCCCACCAGGGATAGGGTGAGGGAGGCACTCTTTGACGTTTTAGGCGATTTAAAGGGAGGAATTTTTTTAGACCTTTATGCCGGTTTAGGAACAATAGGAATAGAGGCCTTGAGTAGAGGAGCAGCAGAGGTTATTTTTGTAGAGAAACAAAAAGAATGTACGGCGGTAATCGAGAAAAATCTTGACGGGTTGGGAGTGAGGGAAAGAACTAAAATTTATTCTTTACCGGTAGAAAAGGTATTGACAATCTTATCTAAAAATGGTAAAAAATTTAAGTTTATTTTTCTTGACCCGCCGTATTCAATTTCTTCGGGGGGCTTAAAAGAAATTCTGGAAGAGGTTGGACGGGAGCGGCTCCTTTCCAATGAGGGGATGCTTATTCTGGAACATCGGAGAGAAAAAGATATTTCTACTGAAGTTTCGGACTTCTTTTATCTCATTAAGCAGAAGCGCTACGGAATTTCAAATCTGTCATTTTATAGAATTAAAATATGAAAAACGTTATTGTCTATCCTGGTAGTTTTGACCCTGTAACCTATGGTCATCTGGATATAATTAAAAGAGCCCTGGCAATCTGCGATAGGTTAATTGTTGCCGTTTCCTCCAATCCGACCGAGAATCATCTTTTTTCTTCAAAGGAACGTGTTCTTCTTTTAAAGGAAACAACAAAGGGAGCGAAAAATGTTGATGTGAAGGAGTTTGATGGGTTGCTTATTAATTTTCTGGAAAGAAAAGGGGCTAAAATTATTATTCGCGGCTTAAGGGCGGTCTCTGATTTTGAGTATGAATTCCAGATGGTTCTGACAAATCGAAAATTGAATGAGAAGATAGATACGATTTTTATGATGCCTACGGAAAAATATTTCTATCTTTCCTCATCTCTCATTAAGGAACTTGCTACTCTGGGGGCGGATATCAGCAAATATGTCCCGGAGTTTGTGGAAAAGAAATTAAAGGAGAAGATCTCTTATGCCAAATCCCAAAAGAAGGCATTCTAAATCCCAGACAAATAAAAGGAAGAAATCCGTAGGTTTTAATTTTACGGGACTCTCTCTCTGCCCTCATTGTAAAGAAACAAAATTGTCCCACCATATCTGCCCTCATTGCGGTTATTATGGAGAGAAACCGGTTCTGATTAAAAAAGAGAAGAAGAAAGAAAAAAAGAAATGAAAATAGCCGTCGATGTGATGGGTTCCGATAAGGGAATAGAACAGATTATTGAAGGAGCCCTTTTAGGTGCAAAGCAGGAAGACGTTGGTTTAATTCTGGTAGGTGATAAAAAGAAGATTAATTCCACGCTTAAAGGTCATCTCCCTCCTGAAGTAACGGTTGAGGGTAGTAATAAAACCATCCCGATGGGGGAAAAGATTTCTCTGGGACTTTTAAGGGGTAAGGAAACCTCGGTTTCTGTCGCCCTTAAATTGGTTAAGGAAAAAAAGGTGGATGCGGTAGTTAGCGCGGGCAATACTGCAGCTTTTATTGGTTTGGCGGTTAAACAATTAGGAATTCTTCCCGGAATTGACCGACCCGCTATTGCTATTCTTGTGCCTGTTCCTGATGGGGCTTCTATCCTTCTGGATGTGGGGGCTACGGTTGACGCGACAGCCCACAATCTTTTGCAATATGCGGCAATGGGGAATGTTTGTAGCCAGGTTTTTCTGAGAAAAAAAAATCCAACGATTGGTCTTCTTAATATTGGCGAAGAGAAAACAAAAGGGAATAATTTAACCAGGGAGGCCTATCATCTTCTTTCCTCTTCCTTTACTAATTTCAAAGGCAATATTGAGGGTCAGGAAATTTTTTCCGGAGAGATTGATGTGATTGTTACCGATGGTTTTGTAGGCAATGTGGTATTAAAAGCGTGTGAAGGGATAACTGACCTTATCAGAAAAATGGTAAAAAACAGTTTCTCTTTTTACCCTCTGGGTAGATTGAAAGCTATTCTAAACCGGAATCTTCTTCAAACGTTGAAAAAAAAGGTCGACTACGCCGAATATGGAGGAGGAATTCTTTTAGGGGCAAATGGGATTTGTATCATCAGTCATGGTCGCTCCCCGGCATCGGCTATAGCCAGTGCAATTAAACTGGGAAAGGAAGCAGCATCATTTGATACAATTCAGCGTTTGGCAAAGGCAATTAAAAAACTTGAGGAGAAATGAAGAGAGCGGCAATTGCAGGCACCGGTTCCTATCTTCCTAAAAAGGTTCTGACTAATAAGGATTTGGAGAAGATAGTAGAAACTTCTGACGAATGGATTACGGCGAGGACCGGAATAAAGGAGCGTCATATTGTTAGTAAGGAAGAATCGGCCTCAGACCTGGGAGCGAAAGCTGCCATTTCTGCCCTGCGGCAAGCAAAAGTACATGCCTCCGAAGTTGAACTAATTATCGTTACTACGGTAACCCCTGATATGTTCTTTCCCGCTACCGCCTGTATTATTCAGGATAAAATTGGAGCGATTAACGCTGCGGCATTTGATTTGAATGCTGCCTGCTCCGGTTTTGTTTATGGCTTATCGGTAGCAGAACAATTTATTAAAACCGGAGTTTACCGGAGGGTTCTTTTAATTGCTACGGAGGCGATGTCCAGAGTTGCTGACTATACTGACCGTGGTACCTGCGTGCTGCTTGGAGATGGGGCAGGAGCAGCGGTTATTGTTCCTGCCGAGGATGATGAAAAGGGTATTTTAAGCAGTTGGCTTGCCGCAGCCGGTAAATACGGAAACTTGCTTCATGTTCCGGCCGGGGGTTCCAGGATGCCTGCTTCACATAGGACTGTTGATGAACATTTGCATTATATGAAGATGGAAGGTCCGGTTTTGTTCAAAGTTGCCATTAAATCTATGGTGGAAGCAATCAAGAAAGTTTTGTCTCTTCTCTCTATATCTCCGGAGGAATTGGCTTTGGTTATTCCCCATCAGGCAAATTTAAGAATTATTAAGGCCGTGGCTAAGGGGGTAAATGTTCCCTTAGAGAAATTCTATATTAATGTTGATTTATGCGGAAATATGTCCTCTGCTTCCGTAGCGGTAGCCCTGGATGAAGCACTAAAAAAAGGAAGAATTAAATCAGGGGACCTCGTTCTTCTGGTTACCTTTGGCGCCGGTCTCACCTGGGGTTCCTGCGTAATTAGATTCTAAAGTGAAGATTGCTTATTTATTTCCCGGGCAGGGTTCTCAATACGTAGGGATGGGGAGAGACCTTTATCAAAATTTTGATTCAGCTAAAAGAACTTTTGAAGAAGCAGATGAGATTTTAGGGATTAACCTTTCCAATATAATTTTTTCGGGACCGGTAGAAGAATTGGATAGTACTGAAATTTGTCAGCCCGCAATTTTAACCGTCTCCATCGCTGCCTGTAGAGTTATGGAAGCAGAATGCGGTATTGCTCCGATTGTTCTGGCGGGTCATAGTTTGGGAGAATACTCGGCCCTGGTTATTGCCGGAGTTTTTTCCTTTAAGAATGGTCTTCAACTGGTAGAGAAAAGGGCGGGGTTTATGTTGGAATCCTCCCGGAGATACCCCGGTAAGATGCTTGCCGTGATTGGTGCTCCTCTTGAGAGGATAGCAGAAATTTGTAGAAAGGCGCAATCGTCGGGCTTGGTAAAGATTGCCAATATTAATTCCCCTGAACAGGTTGTTGTTTCCGGCGAAATAAAGGGGGTTGAGAAGTTTATAGAATATTTCAGGGATGATGCACCCGGAAAAATTATCCCTTTAAATGTAAGCGGCGCCTTTCATACCGCTCTTATGGAAGATGCCGGGAAAAAATTGGCGGTTGAATTGGAAAAAATAGAGGTGAAAAAGACGAAAATCCCGCTTATTGCCAATAGCACCGCCCGGGAGGTCAAAGAACCGGAGGAGATAAAAAATGTTTTGATTGCCCAGGTGACTCATCCCGTTCTCTGGCTGGAGACAACAGAGGAGATGAAAAGGAAAAAGATTGAATTATTCCTGGAAATAGGACCGAAAAGGGTCTTAAGCAAATTATTGAAAAGAGATAATCCTGACCTTTCGGTAGCTAACGTTGAGGACAGGGAAAGTTTAGAAAAGGTGAAAGAGGTGTCTTAATGCGATTAGAAAAAAGGGTTGTTCTGATTACCGGAGCTGCGGGAGGAATTGGCACCTCATTGGCTTCTCTCTTTGCTCAAGAGGGAGCAGACCTTATCCTCTGGGATATCGTGGAGCCCTCTTCCGTTCTTTTAGCCCGGATTAAAAATTTCTCGCGCGAGGTTATTTTTCAAAAGGTTAACATTACCCGGATTAAAGAGGTAGAAGAAGCGATGAAGACGGCTCAGGAGAGATTTAAAAAACTGGATATTCTGATTAATAATGCCGGGATAACCAGAGACAACCTGATTTTTCGGATGGCAGAAGAGGAGTGGGAAAAAGTAATTGAGATTAATTTAAAAGGGACCTTTAACTGCACCAGAACAGCATCTAAATTTATGATGCGGCAAAAATATGGTAAGATTATAAACATTGCTTCCGTTATTGGTCTGGTTGGCAACGTTGGTCAGAGTAATTATGCGGCAAGTAAGGCGGGAATGTTGGGATTGACCAAAAGTGTTGCCCGGGAGTTGGCAAGATTTAAGATTAATGTCAATGCCATTGCTCCGGGGTATATCAAGACAACGATGACTGAAAGATTGTCTCCTAAGGTTAAGGAGGAAATGCTAAAGAATATTCCTCTCGGAAGATTCGGGGAGCCGCTTGATGTAGCTAATGTTGCCCTCTTTTTAGCTTCGGAAGAAAGTAATTATTTAACGGGACAGGTAATTAAAGTAGGCGGAGGGCTGGTAATGTGAAAAAGGAGTGATTATGGAAAAAGCAGAAGTGGAAAAATTGGTGAAGGAGATTACGGTAGAGCAATTGGGGGTAAACCCAAACGAGGTTACGGAAAGTGCCTCTTTTATTGATGACCTTGGTGCTGACAGTTTGGATACGGTGGAATTGGTGATGGCTCTTGAGGAGAAATTTGGCCTGGAGATTCCCGATGAGGATGCGGAGAAAATCAAAACAATTGGGAATGCGATAGATTACATCGTTGAGAAAAAATAGTTATTCACTTTGATTTGATATGGAGAGAAAACGGGTTGTAATTACGGGGTTAGGATTACTCACTCCCGTGGGCAACAGCAGAGAGGAGACCTGGAAAGCATTAATCAGCGGGAGAAGCGGAATAGGAAGAATTAGAGATTTTGATGCCCAGGATTATCCTTCTCAAATTGCCGGGGAGATAAAAAATTTTGACCCCTCCTTTCTGGACAGGAAAAATTTAAGGCATATGGACCGTTTTGTCCAGTATGGAGTTGCTGCTGCCAGAGATGCCCTGGAAGATGCGCATTTAGAGGGAACCGACAACAAAAAAGTAGGGGTTATTGTTGGGGCTGGTATCGGGGGATTGAGAGTTATTGAGCAGCAGCATTCCGTTCTTTTGAAAAAAGGGCCGAAAAAAGTTTCCCCTTTTCTCATCCCGATGCTTATTCCTGATATGGCTTCCGGTCAAATTGCCATTCAGTTTGGCTTTCAGGGACCAAATTACTCTACCGTAAGTGCCTGTGCTTCTGGTGCACATGCTGTTGCGGATAGTTATCGTATTTTGCAGAATGGGGAGGCAGAGGTAATGGTTACGGGGGGGGCTGAATCCTGCATTACTCCTCTGGGGTTAGCCGGTTTCTGTAGTGCGCGTTCCCTTTCTGTCAGAAATAATGAACCCGAAAAAGCGTCCCGTCCTTTTGATAAGTTGCGTGATGGTTTTATTATCTCGGAAGGAGCGGGAATCCTTGTCCTGGAAACTCTGGAAAATGCGAAGAAACATAATGCCCACATCTACGCCGAAATTATTGGTGTGGGATTATCTGCCGATGCCTATCATATGACCGCGCCTCCTTCTGATGGGAGTGGAGCGGCTCTGGCAATGAAGAGGGCGTTAGAGAATAGCGGGATTAAAGCAGAAGAGGTGGATTATATCAATGCCCACGGTACTTCCACTTTTCTCAATGATAAAAGTGAAACGCAAGCCATCAAAACCGTTTTTGGCGATTGTGCCTACAAGATACCGGTAAGTTCCATTAAGTCGATGCTTGGTCATATGCTTGGTGCTGCCGGGGGGGTAGAAATTGCTGTCTCTGCTCTGGTAATCGAGAATTCTCTTATTCCGCCGACAATAAATTATGAGGTTCCCGACCCGGAGTGCGACCTTGACTACGTTCCCAACCAGGCACGCGAGAAGAAAGTAACGATAACGATGTCTAATTCCTTTGGTTTTGGCGGCCATAATGTTGCGGTAATCATTAAAAAATTTATAGAATAATGGATTATCTTTTAACGGAAGAGCAATTGATGCTGCGGGATTTGGTACGTAAGATTGCCCGGGAAAAAATTGAGCCGGTCAGGGCGCATTATGACGAGACGGAAGAATTTCCCTGGGAGATTGTAAAGATTTTGGCAGAAAGCGATGTTTACGCTCTCTTTATTCCCGAAGAATATGGCGGGCTTGGCTATGGGGTTCTGGAACTTTCCATTGCGGTAGAGGAATTGAGCCGGGTTTGCGGCGGTATTGCTCTTTGTCTTGCCGCTTCTGCTCTGGGTACGTTTCCATTACTTCTTTTTGGCAATGAAGCCCAGAAGAAAAAGTATCTTCCTTTATTGGCAAAAGGGGAGAAAATTACCGGTTTTGCCATTACCGAGTCGTCTGCA